>USBU01000129.1 GCA_900553005.1 uncultured Eubacteriales bacterium
GATGTAGCTCCGTCTCGTGGGCTCGGAGATGTGTATAAGAGACAGGTTATACGCAGACTCCAGAATTTTTCCGGAAGCCTTTGCCGTCTTGATATCGCCGTCGTCGCCGGAAGCGGGCAGCACGCTCATACGCGGCCGCACGCGCGAAAGCTTAGCAAGACGCGTCTCCAAAATAGTCGCAATATGGTTAAAAACCTCACGTTCCTGCCAGTAATAGTCCTTTTCCGTATCCTCGACCTCTCCTCGCACGCCGATACGGCAATACTGATTTCCTATAACGAAATTGGCGTTAAGCTGCCATTGCGACTCGAATTGTCTGCGTTCAGACGCGCGCGTTTCATAATCGGACCTTACCTCCGCCACCAGGTCCTCAGTAAACTGTTTATCCACTTAATCCTCCTCTTCGTGATTTCCGTCGTTTCTGCGCCTGCCGACAGTCTCTATACTTTTTGGCACCGTTTCCGTCCCCAGTAAAACGTACAATTCGTTAAGACAATCGCGGCAAACGTTAATCGCGCTTTTGATCCCTACTCTATCCATTTTTATCGTGTAGTCCGCCCGCCTTTTACAGGCGCCCATTTCACACCTTGCGCCCGTTCTCGGTTTCACCAGCTGCATTTTCTTCCTCCTTAAGCAATTTAATAAGTCTGATTTTTTCCTCTTTCAGCTGCCGCTCGCTCAGTTCCTCCGCATCCTCTTCGTACATTTCAAGCAAAAATTTTGCTGCGGCTACGTCGGGCGGCACATCCTTGACGGTCACCCTGCGTTTTATAAGCGTAAGCTGACCGTCAATCAATCCGTACTCGTCAACGCTTTCGCTCGTCTCATAGCCCAACGCCTTGCGCCTTACGGCCGCGGCAAGCACATCTTTGTCAAAACCTTTTTCTTCCTCCACCGTCACCTCCGTTTAAGCCTGCGGATAAGTCTTTCCTTATCCAACGCGATTTCGCTTTTTACGACCGGCGGCACATACGGCTCCGGCCGCGACATAATGAAATACCTCAGCTCGTCCAAAGCATGATCGTCTTTTTTCCTGGGCGCGTCGCCGTCTCCCCACCAATAGCTTTTTATTTCCCTGATAAGATTAACGCATGAGGAAAAAATATAAAGCCTGGGTCTGCCCGGCGCGGCAAGCGGTCTAAGATATTCCTTGACTCGATTTATCCCGCTGAAAAGATCCTTGTTGACATGAGTATTTACGGAGATGCCCTCGTCGAAAAACAGCTCCGATACGCTTTTAACCGAAGCCAGCGTGCGCTGCGACGCTGCGCTGTCGATAAGCGCGCTTATCCTGCCACGTCCGTCCCCCGGCCACCCAAGACGCTCCGCAAGCTCGCGGATTTTTTGCGCGTGATACGCAACGCTTCTGCCCTGCTCGTAATGCTCGGCAATCACGTAAACCGTACCGTCCCCGTCGGTTGCGTAGAAATGACAGGACAGAGGATTGTTAAGCCCCGGATCGATGGAAATGTTGTCGTACCATTCGCGCGGTACGTCGAACGGCTCTATAACGTGCAGTCTTTCTTCAAATTCCGGATAAACCAATCCTTTCGACGCTACAAATCTGCCGTATCGCCGCCGATCCAATTCCTCCGCGGTCATCGCCGCCGAAACGGAAGCGATTTCGTCCCGATCGAGATAAGGATTATCCGCCCACTCCATGAAAATATGCCATACGCTGTCGTCGCGGCGATCGTTAAGATAAATACGGCCGTAAACGAAGGTTATACCCTTAAGCGGAGTCATGGTGCCGTAAATTTCCCCCTTTTTGTCAACAACGCGCATACGGCACTCGTCGTATATATCCTCCGGAGGCTCCTCGTCAAACCACACGAAATCCAGGCTTGCGCCCTGAAACTTCTCCCTGCCCATCTCAGAGCTTTTAAATCCTATCCGGCTTATCCCCCCAAACACGTTTTTTACGGAAATATAGTCGATAATTCCTCCCTCCGGATTTCCGCTTTTGCCTGAAACCATAACTACGTCCGCAATCCATTCGGGATTAAGATAATACAGAATTTTTTTCTGAGCGACGTCGCGCTGAACCTCCCGCGTGGGCGAAACCACCCAGCCGAACACATTGTCGCGGTTTTCACGGTACGGATGAATTCCGCGCGCCCGCCAAACAGTCTCTACCGCGCCGCATTCGGTTTTTCCGGAGCGGTTTCCGCCGAACACCCAGCGATTTCTTTTAGGACACTTATGAAACTCCATCTGCTTTTCATGCACCGTCTTGCCGGTATTGTAATGGAAAATCCTGTTATTGCGCGCCGCCGTCTTTTCTCGGCGCTCAAGCCTCATGATTTTTTTAATCAATTCCCTTTCGTCCATGATTTTCTCCGAAAAAAGTCAAGTCCCGACAAAATCTGCCGTTTTTTCCGCCGCGCTGCGATTTACACTTTTTATTATGAAAAGCTATCTTAAATACCGGGCCGTTGCCGGGCTTATGATTATAATATTTTTAATGCTGATATTCGCGCCCGTCCGCACGGCTGCCGGCGCGTCCGCGCTCGACTACGGAATCATTAAAAGCGGCGCCTTACTTATGGGCAAAAACGACGGAGGTTACTTCCCGATAACCACCCTGCCCGAAAATTATTTTGCCGCGCTGCTGGGAGAAGAAAATGAAAACGGTTATATTCCGGTAAGCTACCTTGACGTTACGGGATACTTAAAAAAAGACGCCGTCGACGCGGTGAACTACGAGCCGAAATACAAATACGCGGAAAACAATTCGCTGACCGTAGAAAACGACGGCCACCCGGTAAACGTGCGCTCCTCTCCCGATCATACTTTGGATAACGTAATTGCGGAGGCACAGGCCGGCAGCAAGCTTTATTATTACGGCACGTGCAGCGGAACCGCTCAGGTAGAAGCTTTGGGAGAAACATGGTATTACGTAAAAATCGTTTCGGACGGAGAGACAAAGCGCGGTTACGTATATTCTCTTTATGCAAAAGCCGAACCGATACCCGAAAACGTCATAGAAAAAGTCGAGCCGCCGGCAGTAAATCCTGACGAAGATCTTAATCCGGGCGGCAACGCCGCAACCGAAACGCCGGGTGAAAAAGACCCGGACGGTTTTACACTTACAAGCACCCGCGAAATAATAATAGTCGTATCCCTATGCCTGCCGGTCATACTTATAATGTATTTGCTTTTCAAACAACCGTCCAAAAAAATGCGCGACGAAAAATCCGATAAATAATTTTTCAGCGGTCGCTTCTTGACTTTCCCTTAAGCGCGTTCAAGGCCGCGCCGACCGCCGGAAATTCAAGATACTCCTTTTGCATACGCTCCTCGTCGAAACCCGCGTCCGCAAGCAGCTTTTCGGCGCGCTTTACGGCTTTGATAATGCGCTTATACGCAGCGCCCTGCTTTACGCCGATCAATTCCGCTATTTCCGCCGCGCTTAGCCCGAACGCATATTTTGCTATCAGAAAAATCTCCTCTCCGGAAAGCGACCTTATAAGCACGTCGTACATCGCGCGCATATTAAGCAGTCTTATGCGTCTGTCGGAAAGCTCTATGATTCCGGCGTACTGCTTTTCGGTTACCCCAAATGGATTAAGCGCAATCCTCTCTATTTTTTTATCCAAAGCCTCTATCTGCCTTTCCAAAACGGACGACAGTCTGAAAATAACCAATATCCAGATTTTCATTATCTTCTCCTTTTCCAGATCGGCCGCTTCATTTTTCGGCCGCTTTTGATTTTACACTCATAATATACAGCAAAATAAGTGACAGCGTATTGTCAACTTCTAAAAAATAGTTACTTTAATTTCAAAAATTTTCTTTAAAAAGCCGCAGTCGACAAAAAATAATACGGTTTTCCGCATCAAGACGCCTATATGTCCCGACAGACAGCTCCGCCGAAACGCTTTCATAGACAAAAACGGCGGATTCCCCTAAAATTTTTTAATTCGGCCAAAAAAAATAGACGGATATTCAAACCTTTCATAAAAGCCTGCGTTAAAAAATTTCTGTTGGTCAAAAATAAGAAGCCGTAAAGTTTTTGCCCGGCAAATTGACGATTTAAATATAAAAAAAGCGACAGCGTCGTTATGACAGCTCTCGCTTTTTTAATCGCATATATCCGATTAACCGTTCGGAATAAAAACTAACCTGATTAAACTACCCCATGAAATAACCTATATTCGATGACTTCCCGGCATTAAACGTAAAATTGCAGATTGACGCCACCAGACTGTAAATGCCGAAAGTTATTATCCCTAGAAAAAAATAAGCGCACGTCCTCGACTTCCAGCCTACGGGCTTTAAATCGGTATGATTTATGATAAAGCTTCCGATAAAGCCCAATAAAAACGTAAGACAAAACCTGACAGCGTTTTTGCTGTCGCTTGAACTTATTATCGGTTCGCTTTTAATCCTGCATCCGCAATGTATGCAAATTTCCGCGTCGTCACGCACCTCTTTTCCGCACTTAGAACAAAACGCCATAATATATTAACCTGTCTCTTATACACATCTGACGCTGCCGACGACTTAATAG
>USBU01000130.1 GCA_900553005.1 uncultured Eubacteriales bacterium
GTAGCTCCGTCTCGTGGGCTCGGAGATGTGTATAAGAGACAGACTTTTTTCTTAGTTAAAAACAACTCCTTAAAAATCTTTTGTTTTAATTCTACAGAAATCGGGCAATCGTTGATTTTCAGCTTATTAAGCTGGTTGAGTACGTTATAGCTCTGATAATAAACGGAAAATTTCGGAAGCACGTCTTCGGCATATAAATAGCTGCATTTACCTGTCATTTTTCGCATAAAGCCTTCGTTGCTCTTTGCTTCGTCTATTACGTCCTTGAAATTCCAAGGCGTTACTTTTTCGTTCTCCTTGCCCTCTTTGCGCACAGCCCAACTGTTTTTGCCCGTTAAAGGTCCTACATAATAGGGAATTCTGTATAAAAATACGGGTAAAATCGCTTTGGCCATTCCGGCGGTTTGCGGACAGTTTTTTACCATATTATCGATGATTTTCTTCAGTTCGTCTTCATTGACCTGATAAGGAAACAATCCGTTGTCCGCGTGTAATATCTTGGGCAAAAAAATCTTATTTTCGATCTCGTTATTTATCCGTTCAAGGTCTTCGTTTACATCGTCAGACAATTTTTTCAGAAAATCTTTCGTATAACGATAAAACTCTTCTCGGCCGCAAATTTTTACTTTTTTCTTGTCGCCGCCCTTCTTCGTATAACCGATGTAATTTACATAATTAGAATTTTCGCCCGTAAATTTGAAAAAACGATTATATTCTTCTTGCGTTCCGTGTTCGCGTATGTATTTTTTCAGGAGCGCAAGATCGGCAGCATGCTTGTTATACAACGCTATCATCGCAGAGGAAATATCTGAATTCCCCGACAATAATCTTTCAAACGTAATATAATTACAAACGGAGCGAATGCTCTCTAAAAGAGCGAAATCATCCCCAAACGTCGCTTGCAGCGCGTCAAACGCTTCATCAGACAATTCTTCCGCCGAAAAGGATTTTTCCTCTTTATAACGGCCGACAAACAGCTTTTGAGGAGAAATCTTATATCCGCAAATTCCCTTTATGATTTCTTTGGAAACGCCGTCGTTTGCCGCGAAAAATTCAATCAAACGCTTTTCTCTGTCTTTCCCGCGTTGCAATAAAATCTCTTTTGCCGAACTGACTTTTGAAGTATCGAAAAGGGGCGCGTTCTCTTCGTATAAATCGACGCATACGGCGTTCAGCTTTTCAAACAGCTTGCTTGCGTCATGAAACTCGGCCATAGAACCTTCAAAAAGAAAATGACCGCGATATTTCACGATATGGTGAAGCGCAAGATAATACAAACGCAAATCGGTTACGGGCTCGCTCATTAAAGCTTTACGCAAATGAAAAATCGTGGGATACTTTTTATGATAATCCTTATCCTTAAAACCGTCGTCTGAAAACAAGTTGTTTACGTCGCCGTTCAAGGCGGCGGACTTGTCCTCCGCCGAATATTGACTGTTATTCAAACGGATAAAAAAAGTCTTATCCTCAATGAGTAAAGCAAATAAGCTCTGTAAAAAGCCGATCCTCTGCTTCCTCCTTTCAAGTCTCCGCCTTGCCGTTCTTGCCACGCGACGTTCTGCCGCCGTATGGCTTTCATCGAAAAGACGCACAGCCCAACAGTCCCTTCCTGCCGCGCGCAATAACTTGTACTTTTCGTCCGTACACGCCATTCCGACGGAATTCGTTCCGATGTCCATTCCCAAAAAAAATTTTTCCATCAATATCTCTCCCCTGCTTGACTTTTTATTTTGTTAAGGTTATAATAAAGTTACAAAATAACAAGGCAAGTTCAAATAAAACATTTGTCTAATCATTTTGTCGCATTGGCGGATGCTCTTCTGAAAAAGAAGAGCATTTTTATTATTCTTTATTATTGCGTCTTATTTTTCCTATTCTACCGCGCTTACAGCGATTACCGTTAATTAGCGGCAGTATAAAAAACTTATTAGCTACTATGAATAGTGTAACACAAAAAAACAACTTTCGTCAATCCGTTGCACTCTGTTCGCTCGGAAATTCTGTTTTTACAGCCATTCGTCTTTTTGGAATCTCCCGAGTCTCCGTTTATCATAAGCGCAAACAATACAACGGCTCAAGTCATACCTTATAGAAAAATCAGTGAAGAAACGTCCTTCCCGCATCCTGATTTTTTGAAAGAAATATTATTGAAAAATACCGTTAAATTACTGCTTATTATAGTTGGATTATATCGTTAGCAATATATAAAAGCAAGGACTGTTTGATTATCATCCTTGCTTTTATCTTTATGAAATACGCTTTAAAAGCGATACGTTTTGCTTTATATTTTTTAATCCCGATCCGAGTTGTTTCCCTTCAGGCAATAACCGCAAAAAGCGCTCCCGCCCGGGCCCGGAATCAGCTAGCTGACAAAGATTTACCGAATTTTCACATAACGACACAAAGCGCGCGGCATTAAACGCCCGCAAGCCTTAAGCGTGATTTTCCGAATCCAGTTTTAAGCTCCAGCAGCGACGGCGTTTATGGCGGCGGGTTTCAAAATCCTTCCATTGCGCCTGTATCTGAATGTTGGTTTCAAGCTCCGGTCCCGTTTCGAGAAACTTGACATTATGCTTTATCAGACTTTGCATACTGCGCGCCATGAGCATGACGTTGACGCCTGTGTTCTGATATTGTTTTTTTACGCCTATGCTGTAAAGATCGACTACCGTCGGATGATTTAAATCATAAAGCAGCTGAATGATCCCGAACGGATTTATGCGACCGTTCATGACGCGCATCGCCTTAGAGACCGACGGCGCCATAAAACTGTAGCCGATTACCTCCCCGTCCTTTGTCCTGACCGCGCCGACAAAATCGTTTACCCATACCTGCTTAAGCATTTTAGCCTCTCTTGCGATCTGTTTATCGGTTATTTCCACAACTCCGTACAAATGCGCAAAAACCTCGTTCATTATCTCTTTAAGCGCGGCCTTAATAATATTTTCGACGCTTTTAAAGCTTTTTATTGGCACGTATTCGTAACCGTATCTCTGCTGAACGCGCTCCGAAAGTCTTGTCAGGCGCTCGTAAGGTTTATCAGGCACGGCAATGCGGTATTCAACCCAATCGGCCGACTTGACCATACCAAGCCGCTCCATATGACTGACGTAATACGGATAATTATAAATCGTAAGATACATATCGGGTTCTTCAAACCCCTCGATCAACATTCCCTGCTTATCCAGATCCGAAAAACCGATAGGGCCTATGATTTCGTTCATTCCAAGCTCCTCGGCCCAGCCGATAAGGGCGTCGAACAACGCCTTCGTCACCGTAAAATCGTCAATTACGTCATAGCGTGAAAAACGCAGCTGCTTAACGTTTTGCTTTTTATTGTACGCATGACTGAGTATGCCAGCAATGCGTCCGACAACCTTGCCGTCGTCGTCATAGGCAAGAAACATCTTACTTTCGGCGTAAGAGTAAGCTCCGTTGACTTCCGGATTAAATTCATCCTCTTCATCAGAAATAAGCGACGGCACAACATATTTATTTCCTTTATAAAGCTTAATAGGAAACTCGAAAAAAGCTTTGCGCTCTTTCTTTGTTTCAACCTCTTTGACAAACATAATTTTCTTCCTTGCTTAATGTTAATACTATTAAAATATACGCAGATATTATACTCTTACGCATTTGAATTTGTCAAGAAAAATCAACGAACGAAGAAAAAAACATACTCGCCTATTTAAAAAAAACAACAAGCCTGACAACGCTTAAAAACCGTCCGGCAGAGCTTAAATTACACGCATTGATTTTTTTAATCCGGCGGCATCGCGCCATGCAACCGTTTGTTTTTTTGCGTTTAAATGAGATCGGCAAAAAAACGCTTAAATATTTCTAACTGCGGCGCTTGACACGAACGAATATCTTATGATATTATATACGTCGGAAACAATCTGCCGCCGGGCAGAGTTTTACATGCATTCGTAAAAGGGTGTCGTTAGGCCTTAGAAGATACCCCTTTGCGGATGTTTTTTTCTTTTTGGAGGACCCCGGTATGAAAAAATTAAAAACTGTTTTCGCGCTGAAAAAACATGAGCTGATTATCTGGCTGTTATCCGTCGCAGCAATTATCGCCGCGTTTATATTCGGCGGAAACTTCGACGCCATGACGCTTGCGGCATCAATTACAGGCGCGACGGCGTTAATTTACGTAGCGAAAGGAAATTTTATCGGCCAGCTTCTGACGGTAGTTTTTGCCGTACTCTACTCGATAATTTCCTGGCGGTTAAGATATTACGGAGAAATGCTTACCTATCTCGGTATGACCGCGCCTATAGCGGCGCTGGCTTTGATTTCCTGGATAAAAAACCCGTTCGGAAACGACAAAACCGAGGTCCGTGTAGCCAAGCTGAATTTAAAAAAGTGGCTTATTCTTGCCGCTCTGACCGCAGCCGTCACCGCAGCGTTTTACTTTATACCTGTCTCTTATACACATCTGACGCTGCCGACGACTTAATAG
>USBU01000131.1 GCA_900553005.1 uncultured Eubacteriales bacterium
TATTCGAGATGCGGAAAACGAGCGGGCGGAGGCGGAAAAAACTGCTTCGCTTTCTCTCGATCGTGAGCTTGCGCAAAAAAAAGCCGCGCTCGAAGATGAGTGCGGACGCATTGTTTCGCGTACAATCACTCTTGCGGGACTGGACGCGCGCAAGCTTATACTTCTTGAAAAACAGTCCGCGCTTAACGGCGCGTACCGTAAAGCCGAGGATACCGTTGCCGGAGATAAAAAGCGTTACGCCGAGCTGATGGCGGCGTTGACCGTCAAATATGCCGAGGACGGCGACGAGCTGATTGTCGGAACGGCAGATAAGACGCTGCTTGATAAAAAGTGGTTTTCAGAGCTTGAAAAGCGTCTTAAGGTAAAAATAGTTTATTCCGGCGATTCGCATGAGAGCCGCGGCGTGATGCTTAAAGGAAAGGAAAGCGATAAAAATCTTACGCTTCCCGCCGTAATGCGCGAGCTTCGGGAGCGTACCGAAAGCCGCGCTGCGCAAATACTTTTCGGAGATAACTGATGACAGCAGGCAGTAAAATTTACTCTAACGCCGTGGCTAAGTACAACGAGGGCAGATTGCTTGACGCGGAAAAGCTTAAGCGCGTCGTCGAGGCTGAATACGATGACGCCGTCAGGATGCTTTACGATTACGGCTACGGGGAAGGTCTGCCTATAGAGGAGGCCGACGCGGAAAAGCTGGCCGAGCTTGAAATCGGTAAGCTTATTTCGTTTGTCAGAGAATACGCTTTCGACGAGACGCTTTCGGCATACCTTTTAAATCCGTATCTTTATAACAACGCAAAGGCCGCTTATAAGTCAAGAATCGTAGCCGTTGGACGGCAAGCGTATTTTCCGGGCTTCGACGAGGAGACCGAGGCGGTGCGGACTGGCGACTATAAAAATCTGTCCCCGGTGATGGCGGCCGCTTTGGAAAAACTTGATTCGGCCTTTGCGGACGGAGAAACGTCGTCCATGGCGATAGACGTTGCGCTTACCTCCGCTTCTTTCGAGGAGGAGCTGCGTTTAGCTGGGAAGCTTGGCGGAGCGTATAAAAAGCAGACGGTAAAAAAAATAGATTATACTAATTTGCTTACCGCGTTTCGCTGCCGGCGCGCTCGCGTCAAAGCGTCCGCAGCCGTCGAGATGTTTCTCTCCGGCGGCAAAATCGATGAGGCTCAGCTTACGTCGCTGCTGACGCTCGACGCGGAGACTGCTCTTAAAAATTTTGACGGCGAGTATTACGAGCGCGTTAAATTTTTATTTGAAACGGGAGATTTTATCGCTTACGAGCGCGATATCGACGATGCGCTGCTTGCCGGCGCTGTCCGCGACCGTGAAAATATGGTGTCGTCCGATCCCTTTGTAGGATATTTTTATGCTAAAAAATCCGAAATACAGACGGTTAAGCTGGCGCTGACCTGTCTTAAAAACGGGGCGCGGGACGAAATCCAAAGGAGGCTGAGAAAATTCTGTGATTAAAACGGGAAAGCTTGCCGTAATAGGCGACAGGGATTCGGTTCTTGCCTTCAAGGCGATAGGCGCGGATGTTTACAGCGCTAAAAACGGTTTTGAGGCGGGCGATATTCTTAAAGAGCTGTCAAAGGGCGATACGGCGGTAATATTTATCACGGAGCAGCTTGCCGCCGAGCTGGAGGAAACGTTAAAAAAGCTTAAAACCCGTCCGTATCCGGCGGTTATACCAATTCCGTCTGCGGCGGGCAGCAACGGCTTCGGGCTGAGCGGCGTCAAAAAAGATGTCGAAAAGGCCGTCGGCGTGGATATTTTATTTAATAAGGATTGATTACTACGTGTTTATTTAGGCGGCAGGAGGCGCGCAAATAGCGTTTCTCGGTTTTGCCGCCGGAGGTGAATTGATGAACGGGAAAATAGTTAAGGTTTCCGGGCCGCTTATCGTGGCGGAGGGCATGGCGGACGTCAAAATGTACGACGTTGTGCGCGTATCGGAAAAAAGACTGATAGGCGAGGTCATAGAGCTTCGCGGGGACAAGGCGTCTATACAGGTATATGAGGAAACAAGCATGCTCGGTCCCGGCGAGGAGGTCGTTTCAACCGGTTATCCTTTGTCCGTAGAACTTGCGCCCGGTCTTATAGAGGGAATTTACGACGGAATACAGCGGCCGCTTGAAAGGCTTAAAGATATCGGCGGCGATCGTATCGGCCGGGGGATAGAGGTAGCGGCCGTCGATCACGATAGAAAATGGGAATTCGTTCCGTCTGTCAAAAAAGGAGACAGAGTTGAAAGCGGCGATATAATCGGCTCCGTGCGAGAAAACGAAGTCGTCGAGCACCGGATCATGGTGCCTTACGGCGTTTCCGGCACGATAGGCGAGGTTTACTCAGGGGCGTTTACGGTTGACGAAACCGTTGCCGTCGTCGAGGGCGAATCTGGAAGCGTCAGCGTTTCCATGCTTCAAAAGTGGCCTGTGCGTCGCGGCCGTCCTTATAAACAGAAGCTTGCTCCGTCTGCGCCGCTTATCACCGGGCAGCGCGTAATAGATACGCTTTTTCCCATTGCAAAGGGCGGAGTGGCGGCTGTTCCCGGTCCGTTCGGCTCAGGTAAAACCGTAGTGCAGCATCAGCTTGCAAAGTGGGCGGACGCGGATATAATCGTTTACGTCGGCTGCGGAGAACGCGGTAACGAAATGACCGACGTTTTAAACGAATTTCCGCACTTGAGCGATCCTAAAACCGGTCAAGCTCTCATGAAGCGCACTGTGCTTATAGCAAATACCTCCGATATGCCTGTCGCTGCGCGCGAGGCAAGCATATATACGGGCATAACGATTGCCGAATATTTCCGCGATATGGGATATTCGGTGGCCATAATGGCAGATTCAACCTCCCGTTGGGCGGAGGCGCTGCGTGAGATGTCGGGCCGTCTGGAGGAAATGCCCGGCGAGGAGGGCTATCCCGCTTATTTAAGCAGCCGTCTGGCCGAGTTTTATGAGCGTGCCGGAATAGTTGAGCTTTGCGGATCGGATAAGCGCGTAGGCTCTATTACCGCTATAGGCGCGGTATCTCCTCCCGGCGGCGATATGTCGGAGCCGGTTTCGCAGGCAACGCTTCGCATAGTCAAGGTTTTTTGGGGACTGTCAAGCGCTCTAGCGTACAAGCGTCATTTTCCGGCAATCGACTGGCTTACAAGCTATTCTCTTTATTCGGACAGACTTTCGTCCTGGTACGATGAAAACGTAAGTCCGGATTTCAACGACTACCGCGCGGATGCGATGCGTATTCTTCAGGAGGAGGCGCAGCTTGACGAAATAGTCAGGCTTGTAGGTATGGACGCATTGTCGCCGCGCGACAGACTTACCATGGAAGCGGCAAAATCGCTGCGTGAGGACTATCTGCATCAAAACGCTTTTCACGAGGTGGATACCTACGCATCATTGGAAAAGCAATTCAAGATGCTTAAAAGCATAATAGACTGCTACCGTATGTCGCTTTCGGCGCTTGAAAACGGAGCTGAACTTGACGATATTTTGGCTGCGCCCGTAAGGGAAGCCATCGGCAGAAGCAAATATATCGCAGAAACCGAGCTTGACGCTTTTGAAAAAATATCGGTGGATATGAAAAGCCAGCTGGCGCAGCTTTCCGGCAAGGAGAATTTCTGATGAATAAGGAATACAGAACGATACGCGAGGTCGTCGGCCCTTTGATGCTTGTGGAGGGCGTCGAAGGCGTAAAATATAACGAGCTGGTTGAGATACGGCAGGCCGACGGAGAAATTCGTCAGGGCAAAGTGCTTGAAATCAACCGCGATAAGGCTTTGGTTCAGCTTTTCGAGGTGAGTCAGGGGCTTAAGATTTCTACCGCCAGGGCAAGGTTTCTGGGCCGAAGCATAGAGCTTGCCGTTTCCGAGGATATGCTCGGCCGCGTTTTCGACGGTATGGGCAATCCCAAAGACGGCGGAGCGGATATTATAGCGGACAAAAGGGTGGATATAAACGGCGAGCCTATAAATCCCGCGTCGCGCGATTATCCGGACGAGTTTATCGAAACGGGCGTTTCGGCCATTGACGGACTCAATACTCTTGTCCGAGGGCAAAAGCTGCCCGTCTTTTCCGCGTCGGGACTTCCGCATGCAAATCTTGCCGCGCAGATAGCTCGTCAGGCCAAGGTTCTTGGCAAAGATGAAAAATTTGCCGTCGTTTTTGCAGCGATAGGCATCACATACGAGGAGGCGGATTTCTTTATTTCCGACTTTCGCCGAACGGGAGCGATCGAGCGGACGGTGCTCTTTATGAACCTTGCTTCCGATCCGGCGATCGAGCGTATAGCGACTCCGCGAATGGCGCTTACGGCCGCCGAATATCTGGCGTTTGAAAAGGGTATGCACGTGCTTGTCATAATGACCGATATAACCACTGTCTCTTATACACATCTGACGCTGCCGACGACTTAATAGGTGTA
>USBU01000132.1 GCA_900553005.1 uncultured Eubacteriales bacterium
TCGGAGATGTGTATAAGAGACAGATATTACTATTGTCCGCCGCCGTAAATTTCGGCTGCGGCTATCAGCAGTGCAGAAACATCCGCTTCGCTGCCCACCGTTATCCGGCAGAACCGCCTGATGCGCGGCTCGTCCCAAAATCTTACGAGAATACCTTTTTTCTGAAGCAAATTCTTAAAACGCATGCCGTCGCCGTCCGGCGGAGACGCAAACACGAAATTAGCCAGACTGTCGGTGAGAAAAAATCCGAGTTTTTTCAGCCCCCGGCTTAATACCGCGCGGTTTTTTTCGACGCTGCGTCTCGTCTTTTCAAAATACTCCTTATCCTCTACAGCGGCCGCGCCCATGCTTATCGCTACAGAATCGACGTTATAGGGATTAAACGAGTTTCTGATTCGCTCGAGATCCGCAATTATTTCCTTGTTTGCGGCTACAAAACCCAGCCGGCCGCCGGCCAAGGAGCGGGATTTTGAAAACGTGCGCACTACCAAAACGTTACGCAACCGGCCGATAAGCGAAACCGCGCTTTCTCCCCCGAAATCCACATACGCCTCGTCAACCACGACCAATCTGTCCGGCCTTTGCGCGGCAATAAACTCAATTTTGTCAACAGACAGAAAAATACCCGTGGGCGCGTTGGGATTTGCGATAAAAACCGTACCGTCCTTATCTCCATACGCCTCCGCGTTTATGGTAAAATCATCGTTTAACTGAACAACATTGCTTTTTATCCCGAAAAGCCCGGCAATCACCTTATAAAAACCGTAGGTCACGTCGTTGTAAACGGCGCCCGAATCACAAAAGCCCGTCATTATCAATGCTAAAGCCTCGTCGCTGCCGTTAAACACCGAAATATTTTCCGGCTTCAGCTTAAGCTCGGCCGCCAGCGCGCTTTTCAGCAGCCGCGCGTCCGGATCGGAATAAAGATTAAGCCCGTCAAGCGCGCGACGTCCCGCCTCGACAGCCTTGGGCGACGGCGGGAAAGGACTTTCGTTGGTATTCAGCTTTATAATGCGGGAGCCGCTTTCAGGCTGCTCGCCCGGCACATACGCCTTAAGCGTTTTAAGTCTTTCAGATAAAAAAACGCTCATTCCGCCGCTCCCCCGTCCAGCCGCGCCAATATGCTTTGAGCGTGCGCGCCCAGCCCCTCTCTGTTTGCAAAATCCGCCACGCGCGCACCGCATTCCTTAAGAGCCGCCGCCGAATACTTAATATACCCCGAACGCTTTACGAAATCGTCAACGCCGAGAGGAGAGGAAAACCTGGCCGTGCCCGACGTCGGCAGCGTGTGATTGGGGCCGGCAAAATAGTCGCCGATCGGCTCGGGAGAATATTCTCCTAAAAATATACTGCCCGCGTTTCTGACCGTCGCCATGACCTCCTCCGGACGTCTCGTCATGATTTCCAGGTGCTCGGGCGCAAGAGCGTCGGAAATCTCGGCCGCCTCCTTAAGGTCGCGGACTATTATGATCTTGCCGCCGGTTTCCAGCGACGCAGAAGCTATTTCCCGCCGCGGCAGGCATTGGAGTCTTTTTACAATAGCGTCGGCCGTCTTTTCCGCAACGCCGCGGTCAGTACATATAAGCACGGCCGAAGCCAGCCTGTCGTGCTCCGCCTGCGAGAGCATGTCGGCCGCCAGATAATCCGGCCGGGCGGTTTCGTCCGCGATAATCAGAATCTCGCTGGGGCCGGCAAACATATCGATGCCGACTTCGCCGGACACCGCGCGTTTAGCCGCCGCAACGTAAATATTTCCCGGTCCCACGATTTTATCCACTCGGCGCACGGTTTGAGTGCCGTAGGCAAGCGCGGCTACCGCCTGCGCGCCGCCGATTCTGTAAATTTCGGTTACGCCGGCAATACGGGCCGCCGCCAGAATTTCCGGCCGGATACAACCGTTTTTATCCGGAGGCGTAACCATTACTATTTCCTCTACGCCGGCCACGGCAGCCGGAATCACATCCATAAGCACCGTGGAAGGATACGCGGCCGTGCCTCCCGGCACGTACACTCCCGCGCGCCGCACGGGCAGCACGCGCTGACCGACAACCGTACCGTCCGGACGCGCTATTTCAAAGCCCTGCCTTAACTGTCCGGTATGAAAGACGCGGATATTTTCCGCAGCAAGCCGCAAAGTTTCAATAAAGTCGTCGTCGGTCTTAGCAAAGGCCTCGTCTATTTCGTCACGACCGACCTCAAAAGCCTCCGGCATACAGCCGTCGAATTTAAAAGTATAATCGCGCACCGCGTCGTCGCCGCGAAGCCGCACGTCCTTCAAAATTTCGGCAACGGTTTTTTCGGCCTTTTCAAAATCGATAAGATTGCCTCTTTCCAGAATTTTGCTCCTGTCTATAACCGCAGAATCGTAAATTTTAATCATAGTTCCTCCAGTCTGGCGGCTATCGCTCTTATAAGTCCGCCGTCCAGATTATAAGCGCTCTTGTTGGCGATAAGCCTGGCGCTTGACTCGGCAATCACGTCCGTGACCGCCAGATTGTTTTCCCTGAGCGTGGCGCCCGTCTCCACAATATCCACAATCACGTCGCTCATATCGAGAATAGGCGCCAGCTCTATCGAGCCGTTCAGCTTTATTATATCTATCTGCCGCCCTATCGAATCGTAGTAACGCTTGGCTATCTCCGGATACTTGGTGGCCACTCTCAGCGCGCCGGAAGGCTCCAAAGCGCGTCCCTTAATCGCCGCGACGGCCAAACGGCATTTGCCTATTCCCAAATCCGCGATCTCGTAAACGTCCGGCTGATTTTCCATAATAACGTCCTTGCCGGCCACGCCTATATCCGCCGCTCCGCGCTCCACATACACGGTCACGTCGGCGGGCTTGACAAGCACAAAGCTTGCGCTGCCGTTGTCCGACTCGAATACCAGCTTGCGGTTATCCTCCTTTATTTCACGGCAGGATAGCCCGATTCGCTCGAACATCGAATAAACCTTATCGCCCATTCTGCCCTTAGGCAAAGCTATCTTCAGCATTTTTTCTCATCCTCCAAAAAAACGCGGTGCGCTTTTTCCAGGCCGTGAACGTCGCGCTCTGCGGCAATAACCCTGCGTCCTAAGGCCGCCTGTCTGTCAGCCTCGGCAAACAGCCTGCCCGGCGAAACCGAACCGCCGACTATAACCGTGTCGCAGACGGAATCTTCCTCCGACCGGCCGGCTGCAGCCGTCATATCTACGGCAAAGCCCACGGCTCGCGCGTTTTTGCCCATACGCCGCAGCATATTGTCGTACCTGCCGCCCGAAATCACAGCCGACGCCGAGCCCTTTACGTATCCGCGGAATACGACTCCGTTATAGTACCTTACGTCGTCCGTAAGCGAAAAATCCAGTCGCACCTTGTTTGCGAATCCGTTTTCCTCCAGCGCGCCCACCAGCGTCTTAAGCTCCGCTATCGCCTTGGACGAAACGCCGCACAGCTTTTCGGCCTTTTCCACGGCTTGCGAAACGCGCCCTTCGACGCTTACAAGAGCCAAAAGCCTTTCCGCAGCCTCGCCGCGACAGCCGGCCAGAAGCTTTTTAAGCTCATGCAGCGATTTGGCGCCGATATATTCTCTGGCGCGGGAATAATCCGAAGGGCTGAGTCCCGTTTCGCTCAGACAAACCTCCACGGCGTCCATATGTCCGATAGCCAGCACGCAGTCGGAATTTATAAACGACAGCGACTTGACCGCCAGCAGCACGGCCTCGCATTCCGGGTACATTCCCTCTCCGCCTATGTATTCCGCACCAAGCTGACGAAGCTCTGTATATTCTCCGCGCTTATCGCGTCGGAACACGCTCTCGTCGTAATAATATTTTTTTTGTACGCCGTCGCCTGGCAGGTTGTTTACTATGCTGAGCGTAACGTCGGGTCTGAGCGCCAACAGCCGGCCTTTGGAATCCGTAAAGGTAACTATGCTGTCCCCGTCTATATAGTCCTTGTTTTTAAGATAGACGTCATACGACTCGAATTTTGCCATACGATAACGGTCGTATCCGAAGCCGCGGAAAAGAGCTATAAGCTCCGAACGCAGCCGCTCGTCCCGTCCGGCGTCTGAATAATACTTTTCGTCTTTCATAAACGCACCTCGCTCCGCTTTACTGCGAAAAACGCCCCCGCCGCGCTTTATCGTAATAAAGTATTACGGAGATTATAGCACATATTACGGCGGCGGTCAAATATATTTATCCGGAAAAAAACAAGATTTTAAGATATATTACCGATTTTTAACGCAAAAACTAAAAAAGCGGCCTACAGCAATCGTCTGTAAGCCGCCTGCGCCGCAAAAGCCGCCGCAAAGAGAAAAGGACAATGGACAGGCTAAAGCGTCAATTTAACCAGACAGCGACTTTATTAAAACGCAGTATCATTATATACCATTAAGTCTGTCTCTTATACACATCTGACGCTGCCGAC
>USBU01000133.1 GCA_900553005.1 uncultured Eubacteriales bacterium
TACGAGATGTAGCTCCGTCTCGTGGGCTCGGAGATGTGTATAAGAGACAGTTTGTTAAATGTATGCTAACATTACTATCAGTAATGTTATTTTGAGGAATTTGGTAAATGGAAAAGGATTGTTTTAATTGCAAACATTATAACAAGCTCAGGTATATGCGGCGCGGCTGTTTTGTCGATTCCGAATTTTCGTTTTGCTCTAAGACCTGTCGGATAAAAAAAGAGCTTGCGCTTTGCGCCGATTTTCAGCCCGCAGGCAAGCGCTATCCGGCGGCGGAGTGCGTCGCGGAGCTTGCCGACAATATCAAGGCGGCCGTCGGCAGACTGAACAACATGATGAATAATCTGTTTGTAGACGCGCGCCCCGACGATTTGCTGCGCAAGCAAAAGTCGTTTGAGGAGCTTTTGGCCGAGCTTGAAGACAAAGCCGGAAATAACGTTGCCGACTTAGAGAGCAAATCGAACAGCAGTCCCGGCGACTTGGAAAGCAGTCCCGGAAATAACTCTGCTTACGTTGGCGGCAAAGGCGATAAATCGGACGCGGACGACTGAAAAACAGCCGCGTTAAAAAACGCCGGGCTTGGAAAAGTCCGGCGGTATATGCTTATCACAAATTAACGCAATAAAAAACAGCGGATTGAAAAAAACCGCTGTTTTAGGCATGTACTTGCGCGGGAGAAAATTCCGCCGCGATTATTTTAAATCAGGCGTTGTCGCTGTCGGCGCTCTTTTGAAGTAGTCGGTAATAGCGGCCCTTAAGCTGCATAAGCTGCTCGTGCGTGCCGGATTCGACTATATTTTTGTCGTCGATAAAGACGATATTGTCGGCTTTTCTTATTGTGGACAGGCGGTGCGCTATGACAAAGCTGGTGCGTCCCTTTAATAGTACGGCTATGCTGTCCTGGATCAGCTTTTCGGTATGCGTGTCGATGTGGCTTGTCGCCTCGTCCAGAATCAGGATTTTAGGATCGGACAGTATAAGCCTTGCAAAGCTGAGCAGCTGTCTTTCGCCGCCGGAGAGCGAGCAGGCCTCGTTTATCTTAGTATAATAGCCGTCCGGAAGCCTTTTTATAAAGTCGTGCGCAAACACTTTTTTTGCGGCCTCGATACATTCCTCGTCGGATTTTTCGGGCGCGGAAAAGCGGATATTGTCCATTACCGTGCCGGAAAAAATAAAGCTGTCCTGCATCATCACGCCTACCGCCGAACGCAGAGAGTCCAGCGTTACCTCGGAAACGTCCGCGCCGTCCACGGTTATTCTGCCGCTTTTCAGGTCGTAAAAGCGGGAAAGCAGGCTGACAAGCGTGGTTTTGCCCGCGCCGGTTGCTCCGACAATCGCGGTCATACTGCCGGGCGGGCAGGAAAGCGAAAGATTTTCCAGTACGTTTACTTTGCCGTCGTAGGAAAAGGTTACGTCCGTAAATTCGACCTTGCCCTCGGTTATCGCTATCGGCTTTGCTCCGGGCTTGTCGGTTATATCGGGCTTGGAGTCCAGCGTGTCGAATATGCGCTCCAGGTTAGTGGATAGAGTGGTCATGGTTTCCAGCCGCTGGCACAGGTCGGAAACGCTGTCCGACAGCATTTGCATACAGGTGTTTATTCCGATTACCGCGCCCATGGTAAGCGCGGCGCCCAGTCCCTTGTCAATAATGACCAGCGCGCACAGGTAGACCAATATGCTGCTTACGATGTTCACCACGCCGTTGGACATGGGAAAAAAGATTTCGCGTATGCGCGTGGTGCGCATAAAGGCTTTGGCGTGGTTGTCGCACAGCTCCTTTTGAATATCGGAGTTCAGCTTTTCGCGGTTGAAGGCCTTGATGACGTCCAGTCCGCTTATGTCCTCTGCAACGAACGCCGTAAGAGAGGAGTTTTTGCTCTTGTCGACGTTGGCTCTGTTGTGCAAGGCCTTGGCCAGGAAATAGAGTACGACGGCAAACGGAATTATCGCCGCTATCACTATCAGGCCTATGCGCCAGTCGAGGACTATTGCCGCGGCGGACGCAAGCGCCAGCACAAACGAGTTGTAAATTATTCTTGTCAGGTGCCAGATAAAGATTCCTGCGACTTCCTCGGTGTAATTGGTGACGCGCACCAGTATTTTGCCCGACGGGTGAGAGTCGTAGTAATCAAAGCTTAACTGCATCAGTCTGTCGAAAAGGTCGGTGCGTATCGCGTGAATTATGCGGTAGCCAAGCCTCATCGATATATATGTGGACAGCGAGCCGAACGCCGTCGCCGTAACGGTTACGACGGCCAGCGACGCGATTATCAGCGCCGCGTATGTCAGATACGAGGGCGGAAGGACTCCGTTTGACGGCAGCACGTAGTTGACGACAAATGTCATGGCAAAGGAGGGGATAAGCGCGATAAGCGCGCTTGCAAGCCCCACGGCGATCATTTTTATCGTGTCCTTTTTGAACCGTCCTGCGTAGGAAAGCAGTCGGCGGAACATTTTGAAATTGAATTTTTCCCGGACGATTTCGTCCTGAAAGTATAACTCTTTGGCCATGCTTCACCTCTAATCGGCAATTTCGCCGTTCTGCCGCCTGTAAACGTCCGCGTAACGTCCGTTAAGAGCCATAAGCTCGTTAAAAGCGCCGCGCTCCGCGATTTCTCCGTCCTCGAAGAAAAGTATTTCGTCGCAGCGTTTTACCAGCGCCGCTCGGTGCGTGACGATTATCTGCGTTTTATCGGGCGCCGCGTTTTTTAAATTTGCAAATATCTTTTTTTCCGTATCAAGGTCCAGCGCGCTGGTGCAGTCGTCCAGGATCAGGACGGGCGCGTTTTTAAACAGCGCTCGGGCGATGGAAACGCGCTGCTTTTGCCCTCCGCTAAGGCCAAAGCCCTTTTCGCCCACGACGGTATCGTAGCCGTCCGCAAAGGCAAGCGCAAACTCGTCCACCTCGGCCGCTTCGGCGCAGCGCCGCATAAATTCCTCGTCGCCGTCGGGGTCGTAAAGCATGATGTTGCTTTTGAGCGTGTTGGAAAACAGAAAAACCTCCTGCATTCCGTAGGAAAACGCGCGCACTATCGAATCCTTTTCGTACTCGTAAAAATCCCGGCCGTCGATTTTTATGCTGCCCTCATCAAAGCGCATAAACGATTGCAGGACTTTAAGCGTCACGCTTTTTCCGCTGCCTGTGCGGCCCAGTATCCCCACCTTTTTCCCGTAGGGCAGAGACAGCGTAACGTCTTTGACGATAGCCTTGCCTTCCGACAGGACGGTGACGTTTTTCATTTCAAAACAGGGTTTTTCTCCGACCTTAAGCGTGCCGAAGTCCTTTTCCGCGCCGTCCGGCAGATTCATTAGTTTAAAGTAGCGTTTCGCGCTGGTGCGGCAGCGGGCTATGTCGCCCAGCACAAACGAAATACCGATAAACTGGTATGCTATCGTCTGCGAATAAACGACGTAAGCCGTACAGTCGCCCACCGAAAGCCGCATGTTTACGCCCATTATTATCGTCAGCACTATCGACATGACAAACAGCAGATTTCCCAGTCCGTTGTAGAATATATCGGCCTTGGCTTCGATCGAGGACAGCCGCATATAGGTCGAATTCAACGAGTCGTTATCCGCGGCAAACTGAGCTGTGCGTAGCTTTTCGCGCGCGTAGGATTTTATGGTGCGTATGCCGAAAATGCTTTCCTGCACCGTGGTGTTCAGCTTGGTGTTTTTCTGCCAGATTTCGTCGTAAACTCCGGAAACGCTTTTTAAATAGCATACCGTCAGCAGGGCGTACAGCGCGCCTGAACCGAGCGGAACTATCAGCAGAAGCGCGTCCATTCTGATGAGAAAATATACGGCGACTCCCACGTAGAAAATCATGTCTATGATATACGGGATCAGCTCTACGTACATCATATAAACGGAATGCGGATCGGAATTTGCTATGGTTATCAGCTCTCCGGACGAGTAGCTGTTTAAAAGAGAGGAGCCGTTTTTATGTATTTTTTTCAGCGCGTCCTGCTTCATGGTGTTTTCGCTTTTAAAGCCGTAATAATGCGCAAGGTTCCATCTGACGTAAAATGTCAGGAAAAAAAGCAAAAGAAACATCAGAAAAAGTCCGGCCAGCACCCAGAATATTCTGTAGTAGTCTGTCGGCGGTATATGATCTATAAATACCGAAAATATCGATGCTTCCGACGTGCTTGCCGCGCCGAGCAATGGATTTATTACGCGGTCAACCATCAGCGCGATTATCTGCGGGCTGACCAGCAATATGACCATACGTCCCAGGCCCAGAAGCACGCAAAGTATATACATCCATAAATACTTTTTAAAGTACGGAAAGGCGGCTTTGGTTACGTTCATATCGGTTCTCCGTTATACGGCAAAAATAAGTACCCGGATAAGTCCTGTCTCTTATACACATCTCCGAGCCCACGAGACGGAGCTACATCT
>USBU01000134.1 GCA_900553005.1 uncultured Eubacteriales bacterium
GCAGCGTCAGATGTGTATAAGAGACAGCGATAAATTTGGCGGTAAACGCTGCAAAACGGCTTGCTTTAACAGTTTTTTTGCTGTATACTAAGCGTATGGATTTATTTGATTTTGCGCCTGAAAAAAAGTCGTATGCGCCGCTGGCAGACAGAATGCGTCCTAAAAGACTGTCCGATTTTATAGGGCAGGAGCATTTGATTTCGGATAATTCTCTGCTGGTGCGCGCTATCAAAGCGGACAAGCTTGGTAGCTGTATTTTTTTCGGTCCGCCGGGTACCGGTAAAACCACGCTTGCTTCCGTAATAGCAAATTCCACTTCCGGCGCGTTTGAAAAGCTTAACGCGGTTTCCAGCGGCGTTGCGGACGCTAAACGCGTAATCGAGCAGGCAAAGGAAAGACTTAAGCTGTACGGCAAAAAGACGTATCTTCTGCTGGACGAGTGCCACCGATGGAATAAGGCTCAGTCAGATTGCGTGTTGTCGGCAATAGAGGACGGCAGTATTATTTTTATAGGTTCGACGACGGAAAATCCGTATATTTCCATGACGCGGGCTATAGTTTCCCGGTGCCGTGTTTTCGAGCTTAAAAGCCTTAAGGATGCCGATATTATAAAAGGACTCAGACGCGCGGTCGAGGATAAGGAAAACGGTTACGGGACGTTAAAACTTACCGTCACCGACGAGGCGTATTCTCATTTTGCCTGGGGCGCTTCCGGAGATCTGAGGAACGCGCTTAACGGACTCGAGCTTGCGGTGCTGACTACCGCGCCGGATTCCGAGGGGCGTATAACGGTAGATAAAAAAACCGCAGAGCAATCGATACAGCAAAAGACGATTTCCGTGGATGAAAGCGCCTATTACGATATGCTCAGCGCTTTTTGCAAATCTTTAAGGGGCTCTGACAGCAACGCTGCGCTTTATTGGGCGTTCAGGCTGATTGCTTCCGGCCTGGATCCGCTTATAATATTCAGACGTATGATTGCGCATTCAAGCGAGGATGTGGGGCTTGCCGACAGCAACGCGCTCATGCTTGCGGTTAGCGCAATGACCGCTTATGAAAAACTCGGTCCGCCGGAAGGCTTTTTGGCGTTGACTCATGCAATTATTTATATTTGCACCGCGCCGAAATCAAATTCGGTGGTTCGGGCGCGGGATGCGGTTATGAAAACCGTATCCGAGAGCGGGGCAAGCTATGTTCCGCTGCACTTAAGGAATACCGAGTTTTCCACTCTTGATAAGAGCAGTCAGCCATATATTTACCCTCACGATCTGGGCGGATATGCAAAACAGCAGTATCTTCCCGACGAGCTTAAGGACGCGAAATTTTATTTTCCGTC
Source organism: uncultured Eubacteriales bacterium (assembly GCA_900553005.1). Lineage (GTDB taxonomy): Bacteria > Bacillota > Clostridia > Christensenellales > Pumilibacteraceae > UBA10677. The sequence continues at coordinate 1,337 of USBU01000134.1, forward strand.
TGAAAACGGCGACGAAAAGAAAATCGTGGAATTTCTTGATTATGTTCGGCGTATTATTGAAAGGCAGTAAACAACAAGCTTTTCGGCCGCTATCGGTTTTAAAGCGGCTTAAAGCGCAGCGGATTTTTAATGTTGTAAAAATGTTGCAAATATGTTTTTTAAGAGGGGTATATGAACGATAAGATAAAGGTTGTCACTTTTAATATTCGCGTCGCTTGCGCGGAAAGCAATCCGGATAATAATTGGATAGCCAGACTGCCGCGCATTATCGCCAGGCTAAGAAAGTGGAAGCCGGATCTTATAGGCTTTCAGGAGGCTACATTAGCTCAGTACGATGACCTTGCCGCGGCACTTTCGGGATACGGAAGCACGTTTACGGCCCGGGACGGCGGCGAGGGAGAGGGAACTCCTGTCTTTTATCTTAAGGAAAAGTTTACCGTGCTTGACAGCGGCGGCGTTTATCTTAACGAGCATCCGTCACTGCCCGGTATAGGCTGGGATGCCGCGTATCCGAGAGTATGCTCCTTTGTCAGACTTGCGCTTGTCCGCTCCGGCAAAACTCTTGCGTATTATAATACGCATCTTGACAATAAAGGAGCTTTGGCGCAAAAAAACGGCTTGTATGAAATCGAAAAGCTCATCCGGACCGAGCGCGGATGCGGAGTGATACTGAGCGGAGATTTCAATGTCGGAGAGGATTCGGAGGTTTACCGTTTGTCTGCGTCTGTGCTGAACGACGTCAAATATTGCGCCGCCTGCTGCGTAAAAGGCAGCACTTATCACGGATACGGCGCGATACCTTTTTCGGAAAACGTTTCTCCCATAGATTATATTTTTGTTTCAAGAGATTTTAAAGCGGTTTCATATAGCGTGGACGCGTATGAGGGCGATTGGGCGTCGGATCATTTTGCCGTAATTGCGGAGCTGGAGCTGTAGCGGATTGTTTTTGTTGAAAAACGCTTGACCTCGGGGGGGGGGTAGTGATTTATACTTATTAACGGCTTGTATTTCAAAAAGCGTATTTTTTTGAAATATTATGGTTGACCTTAAACTGCAGATGTTATGTCTGCAGGCGAAAACGTTTGATTATTGGAGAAATTAAAAACAATGCTGAAAATTACACATCTTTCAAAGGCGTACAACAACGGTAGCGTAAAGGCTGTCGACGACCTTAATTTAGAGCTTGAACCGGGTGAAATCTTCGGATTTTTAGGACCTAACGGCGCGGGTAAGACAACGACGATAAAAATGCTTACCGGCATACTTTCCTACGAGGAGGGCGAGATAGAGGTCTGCGGATGCGACATGAAACGGGATCCTATTTCAGCCAAAAAGAATATTGGATACGTATCGGATAACGACGTAATTTACGATAAGCTTACTGGAAAGGAATATATTGATTTTCTGGCCGATATTTACGGCGTAGACGTCTCCGTCAGAAAGGAGCGCGCCGAGCGTATGCTTAAGCTGTTTAATCTGACGGAAGCATTCAACAGTCCGATAAAGACTTATTCGCACGGAATGAAGCAGAAAATAAGCATTATCGGCGCGTTGATTCATAATCCCAAACTTTGGGTTCTGGACGAGCCGATGATGGGGCTTGATCCGCAGTCGGCCTTCGAGCTTAAGGAGCTTATGCGCGCGCATTGCCGCGAGGGCAATACCGTTTTCTTTTCAACGCATGTTCTTGACGTTGCGGAAAAGCTTTGCGACCGCGTGGGGATTATCGTAAAAGGACGGCTTGTTTTATCCGGTTCTATGCAGGAAATCCGCGCTCGTGCAGCCGATGAGTCGCTAGAGGAAATATTCCTGTCCGTAGCGGGCGGAGAAAAATTCGAGATAGCGGAAAAGCCCGACGCCGAGACGAAAGACGTAAGCGGAGCGATTTAATATGAAAAATTATTTTACCATATTCGGGCTGCTGTTTAAATATATGTTTAAACGCAGCGGAGAAAAGGGCAGTAAATGGATTTGGATTGCTTACGCTTTTATAGGCGTGGTTTTTGCGGCGTTTATCTTGATGATTTGCTTTGGAGTCAGTCAGATGGCCGCCGCGGTTGCCTCTATGAATCTGTTGCCGGAATTTCTTACGATTCTTCTTGCCATAGCGTGCGTAGCCGTATTGCTGTTCGGAATAGTTCCGATGCTTAATTACCTTTATTTTTCCCGCGATGCTGAATTTATGATGTCATTGCCGGTAAAACCGTCAACCGTATTTATGGCTAAGCTGTCCGTAGTTTATCTTACGGAAATTGTCGTAAGTACGCTGATTCTTGTCCCCTGCATGATTACTATAGGCGCTACGCTCGGGCTTAACGCTTTTTATTATTTAGTGTCGGTTTTGGCCGTGCTGCTGGTTCCGGCGATTCCGCTTGTGCTTATTGCGGTAATAGCCATACCACTTATGTATGTAGTAAGCTTCTTTAAAAATAAAGGAGCGTTGACCTCTATCGTTCTCATTGTGCTCTTCGGCCTTTTGTTTGCCGGTTATTATTACCTTATAACCAAAATGTCTTTCTCTGGAGCGGAGGGCGAGGAATTTGATCCCGAACAATTCATTCAGAAGTTTTCGTCGGTGTTTATGAGCATTGCGAAAATTTTATTTCCTCTTGCCGCTATCGCCAGGCTTGCAACGTTATCGCCGCATACGATGTTCGGGGATTTTCCCGTCGGCGCGGCTGCCGCGATAAACGCTGCGGTCTTTATTGCGTCAGCCGCTGTTCTTGCGGTTATCGCGCTGCTGGTTTCGTCCGCAGTTTACAAACGCGGTGCGCGCAGTATGCTTGAGGGCGGCGGAAAAAAGACTGATACCAAAATAGAATTCAAATCCGACGGCTCGGCGCTGAAGGCTCTGTTTAAAAAGGAATGGAGGGAGCTGTTCAGGACTCCCGCATTCGCTTTTCAGTGTCTGAGCGGAGTCGTGCTGTGTCCGATAATAATTTTTTTCATGTCCACAATGACGGATATCGGAGCAATGGGCGAGGAGATGCCCGCCGAAACGGCCGCGCTGTTTAATACGATAATGAGTCTGTCTCTTATACACATCT
>USBU01000135.1 GCA_900553005.1 uncultured Eubacteriales bacterium
CGAGATGTAGCTCCGTCTCGTGGGCTCGGAGATGTGTATAAGAGACAGACCGTATTCAGGGCAATACCGTTTTCGAGGAATATCCTCTTATGATGGCGGAAAACGTGGGCTGTTATTGCTGGGGGCTTGTTGCGGGCAAAAGTCAGACTTACGAGCCTTGGGAGGTAATGTGGCAGCGGATTGAGGACGGAACCTTGCCGGCAGAGTGGGACGTTACTAAATGGATGCACGATCTTTTCCGTATAAGTCACCGCCCGTATGATCCTAAGGAGATCGATCTTATCAAAAAAATCAACGCTCTTTCAGACGTGCTGGCAAAGCGTAAATAAGTTTTACCTTTTCGGCCATCGGATTGTCAATAAAAAAAGCGCGCTGCATTTCGCTTACGGCGACAGCGGCGCGCTTTTTTTTTCGATTATTTAATATAAAATCCGCCGCTTTCGGGTGTCTACGGCCTTAACGTAGAGTAATTTGCGTTTTTACTGACGCTCGGACGAGCCGGAGGTCGTCTGAGCGTCTCCCGGCGAATGGCCGAAAAACAGCTTGTAGCTGCGGTAAAAGGTCGTATAATCCTCGAATCCCGCCATGGTGTAGGCCTTAGTGGGACGAATTCCGCTTTTAATCAGATTTTGCGCGTACAGTACCTTTTTATTGCGCACGTACTGCATAATGCTGATTTTCATTGCTTTTTTAAAAGAATGGTAAAGCGTGGATTTTGAAACGTAAAGCTGAGCCGCCATCTGATCCAGCGAGGTTATGGCCGTTAGGTTGTCGCGTATATATTTTATGACTCTGGTATTGAATTCGTCTAGATATTTATAGTCGTCCGAGCTTTCGCTGTTATCCATTTTGGCAATCAGCATCAGATTTTCGGTCATAAGCGCTTTTGCCATAATAAGGAAATCGTTTTTGTCGAACATTTTTTCATATTCTATAAGCTTCAAAAAATTATGAGTTACGGGAGAAGAGCTGCCCAGATGAAAAAACTCTCCTCTTGAAAAAGCGTTGTTCAAAAGCTCTTCCGGCAGGAAATCGGGAGTGACGTTCATGACAAAGCGTCCGTAAGAGGTGTTATCTTTAATCAGCAGATAGTGATATTTTGTCGGTTTTATGAGCAAAATATCATAAGGCATAAGCGAATATTTATGGTTTTCTATTACGTAGTCCCCCTTGACGTTGGTAAGAAACAAGATCTCGTAATTGTCGTGGAAATGCCTGAAAAAAGTTTTGTTCGAGCAGTGTTCTTCATAACTGTAACGCCCGTCAAAACCGTCTGTCAGAATATTAAAATCGGTTTTCCCGTTCATCATTTATGCCGTATCCTCCTCGTTGAATTATCTTTATTATAACACATGGTTGCTAAAATTGCAATCTATTTTGAATTTTTTTGATATTGTTTTAACAAATTTATTATGATATAATCTAACAGTAGTATTATGCCTTTATAGGAGGACATTTTAATGAAGATAGGAGCACAGCTGTTTTCGCTCAGGGATTACATAAAAACCAACGACGATATCGACGCGACCTTTGCCAAGGTAAAGGCCATGGGTTACGACTGCGTGCAGTTTTCCGGCGCGCCGTTCGAGCCGTATGCCTTAAAGGACATTATAGATAAGCATTCGCTTCCGGTCAGGCTTACGCATATCGACGCGAAAAGACTGCTGGAGGAAACCGACAAAGTTATAGAGGATCACCGGATTATCGGCTGTAAAAATATAGGTCTTGGCGCAATGCCGCATGCCTTTCCTTTTACGGGCGACCTAGAAGCGGTAAATGCGTTTATAAAGGATTACGCCCCTGTGGCCGCAAAAATTAAGGATGCGGGCTTCAAATTTTTCTATCACAATCATGATTTCGAATTCCGCAAGCTGGAAAACGGACAGACCATTTACGACTATCTTATAGAAAACGCTCCGGATTTTAATTTTACGCTTGATACATACTGGGTGCAGCGCGGCGGAGCGGCGATATTGGAATATATCGAAAAGCTCAAGGGCAGAATCGAATGCGTGCATCTTAAGGATATGCAGACGGTCAAGGAAGGCGGACAGAAGTTTGCGCCCGTGGGAGTCGGCGTCATCAACTGGGCCGATGTGCTTCCCGCGTTCGAAAAAAGCGGAGCGCAGTACGCGTTTGTCGAGCAGGACGATGCCGTAACCTATCCGGATCCTTTCGGACAGTTAAAGCTCAGCGCCGATAATATTAAAAGAATGGGGTACCTGAAATAATGGCTAAGGTTACGTTGTGCGCTTTTGCGGACGAAGCGGCTACCGATTTCGACGGACAGATAAAAGCGCTTCTTCGCAATAATATCTATAATATAGAACTGAGAGGCCTTGACGGTAAAAACGTTTCTTCTCTTAATGACGACGAAGCGGCGGCTTACGCCGAAAAACTCGATAAGGCCGGGATACGCGTTTGGTCGCTTGGAAGCCCGCTGGGTAAAATAGATATTACATCCGACCGGTCAGAGCATGAGGACATGCTGGTAAAGCTGATGAAAACCGCCGATATTTTCGGCACTAAACGCATTCGTATGTTCAGCTATTTCGTCAAAAGAGAGGACTATTCCGAGTATCGCGACGAGGTTATACAAAGACTGCGCGCTCTTGTGAAAATTGCGGACGGATATATGCTTTGCCACGAAAACGAATCCGCGATATACGGAGCCACCGTAGCTAACTGCGAGGACATTTACGAAAACGTCAAGGGACTTTACAGCGTTTTCGATTCGTCCAATTTCATTCAGTGGGACGAGGACATTGCCGAGGCAAAGCGCAGGCTTTTGGATCGGGCGTATTACATACACGTAAAGGATTCGCGTTACGATACCAAGCAGATAGTGCCCGTAGGCTTTGGCGACGGTCTGTATGAGGAAATTTTCAGCGGACTGGACCGCGATACCACGCTGACGCTGGAGCCGCATCTGTTTAAATTCGTCGGCTACAGCGACATTGACAAAAAGGAGCTTAATTCGCTGTTTTCCTACAAGGACAGCAACGAGTCTTTCGACGCGGCTGTTACCGCGCTTAAAAATTTGCTTAGAAAATGCGGTTATACCGAAGGAGTGAACGGAACATGGATAAAGTAAGGTTCGGAGTTGTCGGCATCGGCAATATGGGAAGCAGTCATTGCAAGTGGCTTGACGGCGGAGACGTAAAAAACGCGGTTCTTGCGGCCGCATGCGACATAAACCCCGTTAAGATCGAAAATATAAAGAAACAGCTTAAGCATCCCGAGGCCGTGCGCTTTTACGACGATGCGGAAACTATGTTTAAAAGCGGGGACGTGGACGCGGTTATAATCGCCGTGCCGCATTACGACCATCCGCGGCTTTCCATCGCCGCGCTGAAAAGCGGACTCAACGTGGTTTGCGAAAAGCCTGCCGGCGTTTATACCAAGCAGGTTAAGGAAATGAACGAATGCGCCTCCGCGTCCGATAAAATATTTGCGCTCATGTTCAATCAGCGCACGGATCCTACATTTAAAAAAATGAAGGAGATGATTGCCGCCGGCGCAATCGGCAACGTAAAGCGTACCAACTGGATCATAACCAACTGGTACCGCAGTCAGTCCTACTACGACAGCGGCTCCTGGCGCGCAACCTGGGCCGGCGAGGGCGGCGGCGTGCTGTTCAATCAGGCGCCTCATAATATAGACCTTTTCCAGTGGATCACCGGTCTTTTCCCTAAGTCGGTGCGGTCGTTCTGTCATTTCGGCAAGTGGCACGATATAGAGGTCGAGGACGACGTTACCGCTTATTTCGAGTATGACAACGGCGCTACCGGCGTATTTATAACGACTACCGCGGACACCCCCGGCACCAATCGTTTTGAAATCGTCGGAGACGCCGGCAAGCTGGTGTTCGATAATTTCAAACTTACTTATTATAAGCTTAAGCAGAACGAGCGCGAGTTTAACGCCACTTACACCGGCGGCTTCGGCGAGCCGGGCTACGATACCGAGGTAATAGAGGTGGAAAGCGATCCCCGTCCGCAGCACGTGCGCGTGCTCAACAACGTGGCGGACGCTATTTTGGGTATAGAGCCTTTATATATCGACGGCCGCGAGGGAATCAGAGGGGTGGAGCTTGCCGACGCGATGCTTTTGTCTACTTGGCTGGATAAGACGATCCAATTCCCCATCGACGACGAAGTTTATTATGAGGAGCTGAAAAAGCGTATAGCGGTTTCCCGGCTTAAAAAGACCGACGAAGTAGTGCTGAACACCGAGGGCACCTACGGAAGCAAAAAATAAAAAATCGCTTGACGGCGGGGGGGGGTATGCTATACTTTAATTACACCTACGCTATGGTATATTATTCAAGTACTGTCTCTTATACACATCTGACGCTGCCGACGACTTAATAGGTGTAGAT
>USBU01000136.1 GCA_900553005.1 uncultured Eubacteriales bacterium
GTATAAGAGACAGAGTATAAACCGTAAAAATAATAAAGTCAACGCCGGCGCGTTGACTTAAATTGCTGTATTTAAAAAGACAATATTGTCCGGTAAAACATCAGCCGATATATTCCCTGACCTTAAGCCTTGCGCCCGTTTTCCGCGCAAGCTCCATGCATTTATCCACGTCCACACCGCCGACGGCCACCACGCTCATCACTGTGTCTATCCCGGCGGCAACGCATTTTTCAGTAAATTCCAGCATGGCGAAAAACGCGTCGCGGCCGTAAACCGAACGGCATACCGCGTCGTATCCGTCGGCATTGTCGCTGTTCAGCGATACCGAAACGATATCTATGACGCCCTTCAGTTCGGGAACTATATCGCGGCCGTTTATGAGATTGCCGAGTCCGTTGGTATTAAGCCTGGTCGTCTTGCCCAGCGAATGGGCAAAACGGGCGGCATCGATCATTTCTTTCGTTTTATAGGTAGGTTCGCCGTAGCCGCAAAATACAAGCTCCGCATATTCTCCATGCCTTTTTATCGCCTCTATGACCTCGTCAGAGGACGGCTCGCGGCTGAGCCACAGGTCTCCGCTGTCGCCTATTCCGTCGCCGTTGTTGCGTATGCAGAAGGTGCAGTCGTTGCAGCATTTGTTGGTAAGATTTACGTATAAATTATCGCCGTAGCGATACACAAAATTTTCGCTCATAATACAATCAGTCTCTTAAAAGCTTGGGAAACGCGCGATAAGCGTTTTCCGTCGTTATTCTTTCCACCTCGGCATAATCCATATCGCGGATTTCGGCTATTTTTTCCGCCTGAAAGCGCACGAAACGCGGATAATTAAGCTCGCCGCGGTGAGGATGAGGTGTAAGATACGGACAGTCGGTTTCAACCAGTATGCGGTCAAGCGGCAGCGCGGGAATTATATCGTAAAACTTTTTGGCGCTTTTAAAAGTTACGGAGCCGGAAAATGAAATATAAAATCCCATGTCCAAGTACGTAAGCGCGGTCTCCAACGACCCGGAAAAGCAGTGCATCACCGCGCCGTTTTTTAAATTTGAAATATTGCGCTTAACCGCCCGAAGCATATCCTCATACGCGTCGCGCACATGAAAGCATACCGGCAGTCCGCTTTCTCCCGCCATCTCAAGCTGGCGGTCCAGCCAGTAAAGCTGCTTTTCCCTGTCGGTGTCCGGATAAAAGTAATCCAGGCCTATTTCCCCTATAGCCGCGCATTTGGGCGAACGCGACAGCTTTAAAAGCCTTTCGCACGGATCGGAAGACAGCTTCTGCGCGTCGCTGGGATGTACGCCTACCGCACAGTAAACGTCCTTATGCTCTTCCGCGATTTTCACGCATTCGGCGGAGCTCTCCACGTCGTAGCCGACGGTAATTATCTTTTCCAATCCGTCCGCGCGCATGGATGAAATTATACTTTCCGCCCCGTCGTAACGGCTGTCCGTAAGGTGCGCGTGGGTATCTATCAGCATACCTCGCTTCCCCCGTCCATAGCCTTTTCCGGCCGGACAAGACAAAGCTCCTCGTCCTCTCCCTCGCCTTTGACCGCGCAAAGCAGCATTCCGCGGCTTTCGATTCCGCGGATTTTACGCGGAGCAAGGTTGGACACAACAACCACTCGCTTACCGACCATTTCCTCGGGAGTATAAAATTTTGCTATTCCGCTTACGATAGTACGAACCTCGTCGCCTATTTTAACGGTAGATTTTAACAGCTTGTCCGCTTTTTCCACCTTTTCACAGGCAATTACCTCTCCCACGACAAGCTTTGTACGGAAAAACTCGTCCGCAGTAATAAATTCTTCCTTCTTTTCCTCGACAGGCGCAGTTTTTTCCGTAGGCTCCGCCGCTCCGTTAGCAATCTTATCCAATTCCTTAAGCTCCTTTATTAAATCCAGACGCGGAAACAAAATCCCGGTTTCACGCGTTTCATATGTCTTTACCTTGCCGTACTGAAGCAGATCGTCAAATTTTTCCGGAAGCTTTAATCCCAAGCCCTCGTAAATAAGCGCGGGCGTGCGCGTAATAAACGGCGAAAGCGCCGCCGCGCATACCCTTATTGCTTCCAACAGATTGTAAAGCACGCGATTTAAACGCGGCTTATCCTCCTCAGACTTTGCCAGCACCCACGGGCGCGTGTTGTCTATATATTTGTTAGCCTTGTCGATGACTGCGAAAATCTCCTCGAGCGCGCGATTTATGCTGAGCTTTTCGATTTCGGCGTCAAGTCTGTCGGACAACGCGTCTATAGACTCCGTAAACGCCTCGTCAAACTCGCCCGCCAAGCCGCCGCAATCTATTTTACCGTCGAAATACTGTTTGCTCATGGCAAGAGTACGGCGCGTAAGATTTCCCAGGTCGTTGCAAAGATCCTGATTAAATCTGCCGATAAAAGCCTCGTTTGTGTAAACCCCGTCCGAGCCGAACGGAATCTCGCGCAAAATGTAATATCTTACGGCGTCCACGCCGTAACGGCTTTCCAGTACAAACGGATCGACTACGTTGCCCTTGGACTTGCTCATCTTGTCGCCGCCAAGCAGCAGCCAGCCGTGCCCGTAAACTTTTTTGGGAAGCGGAAGATTCAGCGCCATAAGCAACGCCGGCCAGATTATGGTATGGAAACGGACGATTTCCTTTCCCACCATATGAAGATCCGCCGGCCAGTATTTATCGAAAAGTCTCTCGTCTTCGGAGCCGTAGCCCAAAGCCGTTATATAGTTGCTTAACGCGTCCACCCACACGTAAACGATATGTCCCTTGTCGAATTCCACGGGAATGCCCCACTTGAAAGCGGTGCGCGATACGGCCAGATCGCTGAGCCCCTCGTCAAGAAAATTATTGACCATTTCGTTTACGCGGGACTGCGGCTGAAGAAAATCGGTTTCCGTAAGCAGCTTTTTAATCCTGTCCTGATACGCTGAAAGACGGAAGAAATAACTTTCCTCCTCCGCATCGGCAACCTCCCGGCCGCAGTCGGGGCATTTGCCGTCAATCAGCTGACTTTCCGTCCAGAACGACTCGCACGGCGTGCAGTATTTGCCCTTATACGTGGATTTATAAATATCGCCCTGATCGTAAAGCCGCTTAAAAATCTTCTGCACGCTTTTTACGTGACTCTCGTCGGTCGTGCGGATAAATTTATCGTATGATATATCAAGCAGATTCCAAAGTTTTTTAATATCGTCCACAAGCTCGTCCACAAAGGCCTTGGGCGTTATTCCGGCCTCGGCCGCGCGTTTTTCTATCTTTTGTCCGTGCTCGTCGGTGCCGGTCAGATAAAACACGTCGAATCCGCGCATACGCTTATATCTTGCCAAAGCGTCGCAGCACACCGTCGTATAGCAATGCCCGAGATGCCATTTCCCGCTGGGATAATAAATTGGCGTGGTAATATAAAATTTTTTTGAGTCGTCCATATGTCCGTCCTTACGCGCGGAATCGCCGAAACCGCGCTTAAAAAATTATCGTCAAAAGCAATGCGGCCGAAACCGCGACGGGTATATTATAAACGCAACCGCCGAAAAAAGCAATCGAATAAATTACGGGCGCTCAAATATTTTGAGTTTAAGGCGAATATACATATAAAAAACGACGAAAAAGAGGAAATACCGTTGAATATTATCTGGCTTATCATACTGATTTCCGGTATAGTAACCATGCTGTTTACCGATCCGGACGGCGCGGTGCGCGCCATGCTTACCGGATCTACCAACGCAGTCAATCTTGCAATTTCGCTTATTGCGACTTACGGCTTTTGGCTGGGTTTTTTCGCGTTGATGGATAAAACCGGAATTTCGGATTTTATAGCGCGTCTTTTGCGGCCGCTGATAAAAAAGCTTTTTAAAGGCGAGAGCGCGGATACCGAAAAATTTATAACCATGAATATGTCCGCAAATCTTCTGGGGCTGGGCAACGCTTCCACTCCCATGGGCATCAACGCCATAAATTCGATGAATAAGGGCAAGCCTTACGCCACAACCAATATGATAATGCTGGTTGTAATTTCCGCCACGTCGCTGCAGCTTATTCCCTCCACCGTCATAGGCATGCGCATAGCGCACGGCTCGGCCTCGCCCACCGCGTTTCTTCTGCCGTGCACGGTTTCGACCGTGGCGTCAACCGTCATAGGCATAATTCTGGTTAAACTGGGCGCAAAAATTTTCGGCGACGAGCCGAGGCGGAAACGCCTGAAAAAAAACGATACCGCGCGTTCTTACGCCGGCGGCGCGCCGCTGACGAACGGAAAAAACTATAAGACCGAAAAGGAAAAACGCGCATGACGGCTTACGTAATTCCGCTTATTTTCCTGACCGTACTCCTAATGCTGTCTCTTATACACATCTGACGCTGCCGACGACTTAATAGGTGTAGATC
>USBU01000137.1 GCA_900553005.1 uncultured Eubacteriales bacterium
GAGATGTAGCTCCGTCTCGTGGGCTCGGAGATGTGTATAAGAGACAGCCATAATTGCGTCCTGCATACGCTTCATCAGATTTAAGAGGTATGTTATATTATGCAGGCTGAGCATTCTACCTCCAAGAATTTCGCCGACGTTGATAAGATGTCTTAAATAAGCTTTCGTATAATTACGGCAGCAATAGCAGTCGCAATTATCGTCGAGAGGCGTAAAATCCTCTTTATAACGGCCGTTTCTTACTACAACTTTTCCCGAAGTTGTAAATGTGGTGCCGTTTCGCGCTATTCTTGTCGGGAGGACGCAATCAAACATATCTATCCCTCTCAAAACGCCTTCGGCAAGACAGTCGGGACTTCCGACACCCATTAAATATCTGGGCATGTTTTCAGGATAATACGGCTGCATTTCGTCCATTATGCGATACATAAGCTCTTTGGGCTCGCCAACCGACAGCCCTCCTATCGCAATGCCGCATTCCGCATAAGGGACGGTCGCTTTAAGAGACTCCAGTCTGAGGTCGGTAAACATGTTTCCCTGAACTATCGGAAAAAGCATCTGCTCCTTTTTTTTATGGTATTTTTTACAGCGATCCAGCCACTCAAGAGTGATTTTCATTGCTTTTTCGGCCTCATACCGATCCGCGCCGTATTCGCTGCAAACGTCGAAAGCCATTATAATATCCGAACCCAAAGAATTTTGAATCTCCATTGAAATTTCCGGAGTGATCAGGTGTCGGCTTCCGTCGATATGAGAATTAAACGTAACACCCTCGGTGGTAATTTTTCTTATGCCGGCAAGCGAAAAAACCTGAAAGCCTCCGCTGTCCGTCAAGATAGGTTTGTTCCATGCCATAAACTTATGCAGGCCGCCCGCTTTTTCCACAAGCTTATGTCCCGGCCGCATATAAAGATGATATGTATTGGAAAGAATAATTTCCGCACCCGCATCCTCAAGTTCATACGGGGCAAGAGATTTTACCGTCGCCTGAGTGCCTACGGGCATGAAAATCGGCGTGCGTATAATTCCGTGCGGAGTCGTAAGCTCTCCTACGCGCGCGCCGGACTGTCTGCAAACATGTAAAATTTTGTAACTGAAATTCGTCATAGTATAAAAGTAGCGTCTCCGAAACTGAAAAATCTGTAACGTTCGCGAACTGCGACGGAGTACATATTCAATGCGTTTTCTCTTCCCATAAACGCGGAAATAAGCATTATCAAGGTGGATTCCGGCAGATGAAAATTAGTTATCAGCGCATCTACGGCTTTAAATTGATAAGGCGGGTAAATAAAAATACTTGTTTCTCCCGATTCTGCGTGCAATTCTCCGTTTTTAAAGGCGCTTTCAAGTACTCTGACAGACGTAGTACCCACTGCGATTATTCTTCGCCCATCTCTTTTTGCGCGATTTACCGTTTCCGCCGCCTCAGCCGAAACTCTGTAATATTCACTGTGCATTTTATGCTCCGTAATATTGTCAGCTTTAACGGGACGGAACGTTCCGAGCCCTACGTGCAGCAGCACCTCGACGATTTCCACACCCATTGTCTTTATTTGCTCCAACAGCCCAGGAGTAAAATGCAATCCGGCAGTCGGCGCCGCGCTTGAACCGTTTTCCTTTGCGTAAACAGTCTGATATCTATCTTTTTCCTCGAGTCTTTCATGTATATAATGCGGCAAAGGCATTTCGCCTATTTCATACAAAATATCCTCGAAAACACCGTCAAAATCAAATTTTACGCGCCGAAGTCCCTCTCCGATATATTCAGTTACGGTAGCCCTGAGCTTATCCGAAAAAACAAACGTAGCTCCGACGACAGCCTTTTTGGCCGGCTTAACCAAAACTTCCCACTCGGCAAGATTCATCCTCTTATGAAGCAGAAATTCGATTTTGCCGCCGGTACCGGCTTTAATCCCGTATATTCTTGCCGGCAGAACCTTGGTATTGTTTATCACCAACACGTCCCCTGCCTTAAGATAATCGATTATATCGTAAAAATGCTTGTGCTCGATTGTGTTGTTCGCTCGGTTATATACAAGCATACGCGAGGAATCGCGCGGATAAACGGGAGTCTGCGCAATAAGCTCGTCGGGAAGTTCATAAAAAAAATCGCTCTTATTCATTGTCGTCGCCACCCTCAGAAAATTCAAACATGCTGATTTGAGCTGATTTATTTTCGGAGTATTTATAGCCCAAATGTTCATAAGCGCCCTTAAGACAGACGCGCCCCCTCGGAGTTCTCGCTATAAATCCAAGCTGAAGCAAATAGGGCTCTATTACGTCCTCAACGGTGACCGCATCCTCGTTAACGGCCGCCGCAATCGTATCCAGCCCCACAGGTCCGCCGTTAAATTTAACTATCATGGCGTCCAGCATGCGTCGATCGATAAGGTCCAACCCGCAATCGTCAACCTCCAATAAATCCAAAGCTTTTTTCACTATTTTAAGATCTATCACTCCTCCGCCGATAACTTCCGCAAAATCTCTGGCGCGCTTAAGAAGTCTGTTTGCAATACGCGGAGTCCCCCTTGACCGTTTGGCAAGCTCCAACGCCGCGTCACGATTGATATCTATATTCAATATTTTTGCCGAACGATTGACAATGACCGCCAGCTCTTCCGGAGAATACATTTCAAGTCTGCAGATGACGCCGAAACGATCCCTGAACGGCCCAGTAAGCATTCCTATCCGCGTCGTTGCGCCTATAAGCGTAAATTTATTGAGGTTTATACGCATTGTTTTTGCCGCAGGCCCCTTACCCAAAACAATATCGAAAGCATAATCTTCCATCGCGGAATATAATTTTTCCTCGACAGAACGATTCAGCGCGTGAATTTCGTCAACGAAAAGCACGTCGTTTTCTTCGAGATTTGTCAATATAGCCGCTAAATCGCCTGCGCGCTCTATAGCCGGTCCGCTTGTGATTTTAAGCGAAACGCCCAGCTCGTTGGCAATAATATGCGACATTGTAGTTTTACCAAGTCCCGGAGGACCGTACAAAAGCACGTGATCGAGCGCGTCATGTCTTTTCTTACAGGCCTCTATAAAAACCTTAAGATTATTTTTAACCTTGTTTTGCCCTATATAATCGTCAAACGTCTTAGGCCGAAGCGAAACCTCGATTTCCTCGTCAAACGCGTTCATCGAACTGGATATAAATCTTTCGTCATCCATAACTTTCTCCTTACGCATTCTTTATTGCCGCGAAAATCAACTGCTCAAGCGTCATCCCGTCGGTCTGAACTCTTCCTACGGCATCGGCGGCCTCCTGACGCGAATAACCCAGCGTCATCAGCGCCATGACCGCATCCTCGTTTACGGAAACGGCGACGGTCGGCGCCGCAGAATCGATACTTACATCGTATTCCTTGCTCACCTTATCCTTCAGCTCCAGCGCAATACGCTCGGCCGTCTTTTTTCCTACGCCCTTTATTTTAGAAAGCGCGGCCGTATCCGAACGCACAACGGCGGCGGCAAATCCGTCCGCATTCATGCCGCTAAGAACGGTGAGCGCCAGCTTAGGGCCTACTCCGCTTACGGAAATCAGCTTAAGAAACATGGTTTTTTCCTGCTTTGACGCAAACCCGAAAAGACTCATATCGTCTTCTCGCACGCATAAATAACAATAAATTTTAACTTCGCCCTCTTTGCCGGAAAATTCCGAAGCCGCATTGGCGCTTACATTAAGCTCATATCCTATTCCGCCGCATTCGACAACTATCGTATTTTCATTGATTTCGGCTATTTTTCCTTTGATATAATTATACATTGATTGTCACCGTATTATAAAATCGTTATTCCGTTCTAAGACGTTATCAGTTGAGTATACGCTGATTAAAGCCGCAGGTATTGGCATGACATATTGCTACAGCCAAAGCATCCGCCGCATCATCCGGACGCGGCTCTGTTTTAAGATGAAGCATAGTTTTAACCATAAACTGTATTTGTTTTTTATCGGCGCGTCCGTTGCCGGTCAAAGATTGCTTAACCATTAACGGAGTATATTCGTAAAGCCGCCCGCACTCGTGCACGGCGCACAAAAGTATTACCCCTCTTGCCTGAGCCACCTTGATGCCAGTAGTAATATTAGTATTAAAAAAAAGCTCTTCAACGGCAATCTCATCCGGACGGTATTTTTTTACCAACACGGTAAGCGCGTCGTATATCATAGCCAGTCTTGCCGCAATTCCTTCGTCCTTAGGCGTCTGAATCACGCCGTAGTCAACCGGCGTCAGCTTGTCGCCTTTTTTTTCTATTATTCCTGTCTCTTATACACATCTCCGAGCCCACGAGACGGAGCTACATC
>USBU01000138.1 GCA_900553005.1 uncultured Eubacteriales bacterium
CGAGATGTAGCTCCGTCTCGTGGGCTCGGAGATGTGTATAAGAGACAGACCTTAAATAGCTGTCGAAAGCGTTTATTATATGCTCTACGCGTCGGTCCTCAGTATATACCTCTATAACGTCAAATCTCACGGCACAATCATACAGTCTGTATTTTTTTATATATTGACTGGCTACCTGATTTATTTTTTTACGCTTACGGTTATCCACAGAATCGGCGGCAAAACCGTATTTATCGCTCAGCCGGGCTTTTACTTCAACAAAAACAATATAGCCATCATGAGCAGCAACTATATCAATTTCTCCGATTTCAGTGGTAAAATTTTTATCTAAAATTTCATAGCCGTGTCTTTTGAGATATTCGGCTGCAATTTCCTCTCCAGAACGCCCCTTAAGCCTGGTATTTATCATATTCAGCCTCCGACACAAAATGTCCGGTAAAAGTGCGCCGATGTATAGGACTTGGCCCGCAGGCCTTCAAAGCCTCTATATGCTCGCGCGTACCGTATCCCTTATTTCGCGCAAACCCGTACTGCGGATATAACGCGTCAAATTCTCTCATAAGTCTGTCTCGCGTCACCTTGGCTATTATCGAAGCCGCCGCAATATTGTAACTGATTGCATCGCCCTTAACTATGGCCCTGCAAGGAACGTCAGCATTAAGCTTGACCGCATCGACAAGCACAAGCTGCGGAGCAACGGGCATGGACTTAATACAATCCTTCATCCCTTTTTTTGTCGCTTCCAAAATATTGATTTCGTCTATAACGCTATGCGGCACTATGCTCACACGAAATACCGCTCTTTTTATTATCTGATCATAAAGCCGCTCGCGCGCGCGTTCTGAAAGCTTTTTACTGTCGTTTATTCCATCTATCATGACGTCCGTAGGCAGCATACAGCACGCGGTCACCACTGGCCCGGCAAGCGGACCTCTGCCAGCCTCGTCAACGCCGGCAAGCAATCCGAGATTAAAACTTTTATCGTACTCGAATAAATCGCACGTCATGCATCCTCCGCAAAATCCAAAGTGATTTTTCCCAATCGGCCTTTCCTGAAATCCTCTATAACCGCCTTTGAAGCACGCTCCGTATCCGGCAAGCCGCCTTTCAGCATAAAAGATCTTGCATGGCAAACGGCGTCGAGATCCTTTTCACCGTCGCCCACAGGAACAAAACCGTAACGCGAAACTATCGAATCAGGCTTTATTTCGGAAAGTTCCTTTAAAAGCTGACACGAAAGCTCCGACGCATCCAGCACCTCATCCTTGATACTTCCCAAATATGCCAAATGTCTTGCGATAGTTTGATCAGACAATTTGGGATACAGCGTACCCGGCGTATCGAGAATTTCAGTATATTCGCCGGCATTAAACCACTGCTTTCCACGCGTCACACCGGCCTTATTTCCGGTTACGGCCTTTCCTTTCCCTATTAAATTGTTTATCAGCGTTGATTTACCTGTATTAGGCACACCCAAAACCATGGCCTTTATCGTTGTTTTAACACCCTTGGCTGCGTATTTATCTATTTTACCGCCGCATAAACGCCTGATTGAAGCCATGACCGAAGCCGAACTTTTGCTGACCGTGCTGTTCAGCGATACCACCTCGCTCATAGGCCCGGATAAAACGCCGCGCCATTTTTCAGTTTCCGCACTATCGGCCAGATCGCTTTTATTCAAAACATAAATTACAGGCAATTTTTGAATATAACGGTCAAAATCGGGATTTATACAGCTCCTGGGCGCACGGGCATCCAAAACGTAAATAAGCACGTCGATTAAACGTATATTCTCCTCGATCATGCGTATGGATTTTGTCATATGCCCAGGATACCAGTTTATAAAAGCCATTAGTCCTCCTTCAGATCCGGCCTGAGCCTTTTGGTCAGCTCTTCAGATTTTTGCCTACGCCATTTTTCAATATTTGCGTGATGACCGCTCAAAAGCACATCAGGAACGGAAACGCCATTAAACACCTGCGGACGAGTATATTGAGGATATTCGAGAAGTCCTTCGGAAAACGTTTCTTCCTCCACCGATTCTTCGCTGCCCAATACTCCGTCAATATAACGAGAAACGCAATCAACCAAAACCATAGCCGGAAGCTCGCCTCCGGTAAGAATATAATCTCCTATTGAAATTTCGCCGTCAAAGCACATATCCAATACGCGCTGATCAACCCCCTCATAATGTCCGCAAAGCAATAAAATATCGCGTTTTTGCACAGCCAGCTCTTTAACAAACTGCATATTAAGCGTTTTGCCCTTTGGCGACATATAGATCCTCAGACTATTATGCTTAGGATCTACGGCGTTTACCGCGCTGTAAATAGGCTGAGGCAGCATAACCATACCGGCTCCGCCGCCGAAAGGATAATCGTCGCATTTATGATGTTTGTCCTCTGAATAATCCCTGATATCCGTAATGCGGATGTCTAAAATGCCGTTTTCCACCGCCCTACCTATAATACTGCTTTTAAGCGGCGAAAACATTTCCGGAAAAAGCGTAAGAATATCAATCTTCATAAACGCATACCCCGTCGAATACGCTTTTAGCAACGATAACGACTCCGCTATCGACGTCCACCTTAACGATCATTTTTTTCAGAAAAGGAAAACGAACGGTTTTTTGCCCGTTGCTGACCGTAAAAACATCGGCCGCGCCGAACTGGCTTACGTCAACAATCTTGCCGATCTGTTCCCCGTCGTCTGTAAACAGCTTGCATCCCAGTATATCAGCTATAAAATAGCTTCCTTCCTCCAGCGGGACGGCGTTCACTCTGTCAATTTCTATAAAGAAATTTCTAAGCTCTTCCGCAGCATTTCTGTCGGAAATTCCGGAAAGTTTAAACACAACATAATCGCCGTCAAAGCGGCAGGATTCGATTTTATACGGTTTGGATTTGATATAAACTATTTTAAGACGTCGAAATCTTGCCGGATCATCCGTAATCGGCTTAATTTTTATTTCACCGCGGATTCCGACAGCTTTTACAATTTGTCCTATCGTAATAAAATCATCCATACGTTCCTTCCGTAAAAATTGTTAATTCTCTTAAATATCAAATTAGAGAGCGTAAAGCCCTCTAACCCGATTAAAACGTAATTATTCCTCGTCGGCCTCGAGAATGACGACCGAATATTTTACGCCTTCCTTGCCGCCCGCCGCTTTTACGATGGTGCGTATGGCTTTTGCTATTCTGCCGTCCTTACCGATAACCTTTCCCATATCGGACTTGTTGACCTTAACGTTTACCGTATTATCATCGCCCATGGTAACCTCGACGCCGTCCTTATCCGCGACCAACTCGGTAACCATAAATTTTACGAGTTCTAACATGTTGACTCCTGTTTTTAGCTATGCGCTGTCCGCCAAAGCGGAAACCTGAAAACCGTTTAAATCTGCTCTCCAAAGCTTAAGGACATTAAAATTACTCGTCCTTTTTCTTCTTGACCGCTTTGGTTTTAGCGGGCATAGCCTTGGGCTCCAATACGCCTGCGCCAACTAAAAGCGCGCGTGCGGTATCGGTGGGCTGAGCGCCCTTCAATATCCAGGCTTTAGCCTTCTCCGCATCGATTTTAATCTCAGCCGGTTCTGTCTTGGGATTATAGGTACCGACGATATCTATAAACTTTCCGTCGCGCGGAGACCTCGAGTCCGCAACTACAACTCTGTAAAAAGGCGATTTTTTATCGCCCATGCGAGTAAGTCTGATTTTTACTGCCATAATTCTTTCTCCTTAAGGTAAAATATTTGCTTATTTATCACGGTATTTACCGAATTAAATAACGTCTTAAAA
Organism: uncultured Eubacteriales bacterium; assembly: GCA_900553005.1. Taxonomy (GTDB): domain Bacteria; phylum Bacillota; class Clostridia; order Christensenellales; family Pumilibacteraceae; genus UBA10677. The sequence goes on from USBU01000138.1 coordinate 3,801, forward strand.
AGGAAATCTGCGTTTACCGCCCTTCATATTGAAATTTCCGTTTTTCATGCGTTTCATCAGCTCTTTAGTTTGATCGAATTGTTTAAGAAGTTGATTAACGTCCTGAATCGTTGTGCCGCTTCCGTCCGCTATACGCTTGCGCCGGCTGGATTTAATTATTTCCGGTTTATCGCGCTCCTGCTTAGTCATTGAACATATAATAGCTTTAAATTTTTCGATACGGGCTTCGTCAATATCCTTTTCAGAAATCTTCATGTTTCCAAGCCCAGGAAGCATTCCGATAAGCTCGCTCATATTTCCCATTTTTTTCATGCTTTCAAACTGCGTAAGGAAATCGTCTAGCGTAAAGCTGGCTTCTGTCTCTTATACACATCTCCGAGCCCACGAGACGGAGCTACATCTCGT
>USBU01000139.1 GCA_900553005.1 uncultured Eubacteriales bacterium
GAGATGTAGCTCCGTCTCGTGGGCTCGGAGATGTGTATAAGAGACAGCATTTAAAGATTATATTATCGGTAACCTCATTAGTTTCCTATCTTTGTCCGAAGAGCTCCTTAAGGTTTTTCCTCCTTTACCGGAGCTCTTTGGATTTTAAAAGCTTTTTACGGCATTATCATATTGTTATCACATAGCCGGGTTATACTGACGCCATAGATATAAGATCCTTATATCTCACATTTCTTCCTTTATTTAAATAGAGAAGCCGTCTTCCTCGGAAGGCGGTTTCTCATTTAAAGCGTTTTTTTAGCGCTGATAAAATTCACGGCGCGGTCGCCGCGTTTGCCGTTTATTTAAAATCTATATGAGCTTTCTAAGTTAAAGCGCGGCTTATCTGCGTCAGGCTGTTTAAGGCTGAACATCAAATTGTTTTGATGTTTTTGGTCGGATAAAGTTAAATCGGGCCGTATCGGGCGCTTATGCCCGACGGCCCCGATAAAGCGCGCAGCGTTTGCCGAAAAACGGCTGCGGACTGTATGCGCAAAAGCATAATAAAGCGGCAAGAAGTTTTTTCTTCAGTCGCGGTCGTAAAAATCCTCTATTTCTTCGGCAAGATTTTTTTCCGCATTTTCGTTGTAGGTCTTAAGGTTAGTTTCCGCGGCTTTTAAATTGGGCTTTTCGGGCTGACCGTCGGGCGTATTTTCAAGTTCATCGTTCAGCGAGACGAAAGTCATTTTGCCGTCGTAGGTTTTAAAGCTGATTTTTTTGATGAAGTAGGCGCATACCGCGGCGGCAACGGAAGGCAACGCAACCCCTAGCGAGGACCATGAAAAAGCGTAAATTGTGCAAGCGACGTGCGCGGCGGCGCATAAAGCCGTCAGATAGAATTGCCATTCTATAACCGCCCACGTGTGCTTTTCAAAGCCGTTTTTCGGTTCGTTGCTTTTTGATATTTCCTTTTTCAGGGCGTATCTGTTAAAGGAGCAGACAAAGGAAAATATCAGCCATAACGCGGTAAAAATTATCAGCGCGGCATATACCGTAAGCAAGGGCGTGTAGTTTTTTTCTGCAAAGACGGCCGTAGCCTTAAGCTTGAATATCAGCGGCGGCGCAATAAAGCAAACAAGCATTACGGCGTACAGAGCGGCGCGCAGCCTGCCGTTTTTTTTAAGCGTTTCCTCGGGGACGTCGGCTATAAATTTACCTTGTAACCGTTTTTCTTCGTTTTTCATATATTCAGTATAGCATTGTTGCCGCGCTTTCGTAAAGGAAAAATAGATAAATTTGCTTTTTTTTCTTTACAAAGCAGTCTGCGGGTGCTATAATATTGTCAATATTAAATAAAGGAGGTTTTTTGTCATGGCTGGTAAAAGCGATTATTTCGGATTAGGTTATATTGTAAGCGTGATTCTCGCTATTATTCCCGTTACGTCCTGGATTCTCGGCGCGCTCACAAGATTTAGCGAGGGCAAAATCGTTGCCGGTATCCTGCGTCTTATTCTTGGCTGGAACATTATCTGGATTATCGACCTCGTGCTGATGATAATCAGCAAGCATATTATGCGATTGCTCAATATTTAGTACATTTTTGATAAACAAAGAGCGGGGCCGGGAAGGTTCCGCTCTTTTGAATATATTATACTTCACTATTGTGCCGGCGGTAGTCTCAATCCGCCGGAAAGGAAATTTATGCTGGATAACAAATGTCCCGACTGCGGCTGCGCGCTGGAGGCGGATAAGGAAAGGGATACGGCGGTTTGTCCCGAATGCGGAAAAAAATATGCTTATCGTCTGTTAAAAAAGGAAGCCAGAGATCAGCTCGAGCGCGACCGCTGGCTGAAACGCGAGGAGGAAAAGAAAAAAACCGAAGCCGTTAAGGCGAAAAGCGCCGTCAAGCTTCCGCGGCTGCTGACGATTATCTTCGGCGCAATTTCTTTAGCCGCTTTTATAGCTTTTTGCGCAGCGGGCGACAGATTATCGTTCACGGGATTTGCCGTGCCGTCTTTGGTGCTTTTCTGGTTGGTGTTCACGGCTTTCGCGGGCTGTGCGGCATGGCTGACCGTAGTTATTAAAAAATACGTTTACAGCGGAGTGCCTCTTTATTTTATGGTTATTATACCTCTTATGGCGCTGCTTGTCGCCGCAATTCCCGTTCAGGTTCATGCAATGCATTATTACGGCAACGGAATCACTGAGGACGGATACATTTACGCCGACGTCGGCGGCGGCGTCAAAATAGTCGAATACCGCGGAAAAACAGAATCCGAAATGGAAATCGGCGGAAATATTGACGGAAAGACTGTGGTTTCTATAGGCGACGGAGTTTTTGCAGGAAGAACGGATATCGTTTCCATTGTTGTAGGAGAAGGAGTCGTCGATATCGGCCGCAATACCTTCGAGGGGCTGACGTCGCTGGAAAGTCTTACGCTGCCGTCCACTCTTAAATCGGTCGGGAGCAATGCGTTTTCGGGCGCGGAAAAGCTTAGTTCGCTGACGCTTCCTGCCGGACTTGAGACAATCGGCGTCTCGGCGTTTTCGGATCTTAAGAATATCGCTGAGATCACTTTGCCGGATTCGGTTGTCAGAATTCGTAAAAACGCCTTTTCCGGCTGCGATTCGGTTGTTCGGCTGACCGTGCCTTTTATAGGCGAATATCTTGATTCGGGCAATTATACCCATATAGGATATTTCTTCGGCGCTCCCGTTTACGACGGACAAAGCGCTTATTTGCCGGCAGGGCTTAAAAGCGTTACCGTCACTCAGTCCGAAACGATAGGAGCCAACGCCTTTGTAGGCTGCTCGGGCTTGACGGAAATCGTCGTCAAAAAAGCAAAATTAATTTCCGATCTGGCGTTCGGCGGATGTACGGGCGTTGCTGAATTTACAATTCCGGCAACCGTTGAAAGCATTGGGGACTCCGCTTTTAAAAACTGGACTCAGGCGCAGACCGTTTATTTGCCGGCGGGACTCGATACCTCCGCGTGGAATAAAAACTGGCTGGCGGGGTGCGACGCCGCCGTAGTGGAGCAGTAGGTTATAACAATAGTAAAAAAACAAGCCGTCCGCAGTCGAGCGGGCGGCTTTTTAACGGTCATTTAAGCGTCATTATTATGGATTGAGGAAAATCCCCGAAATTTTTTCCGAAAAGATTTATGCCGCCGCGGTGTACCGCGTCGGGCTTTACGCCAATCGAAAAAACTATGTAGGGATGATCGTTCAGCTTAAGATCGTCAAAGCATACGCCGCGGTTTACCAGTACGTTGTTGTCATATACTCCGGACGTGTTGACGGTAAAGCGTTTAAGCTGGCCGAACTGCGTTGAGATTACCGGCCAGTGGTCGGGCGTGTATTTCCCGCGCCGCCCGCCGTAATCGCCGGGGGACGTGTAGGTGGCTATTTCCACTCCGTTTATGAAAAGCGTTATATCGCTTGGCCAGTTGCTCCGATGGTAAACAGCCTCGGAGCAGGCCTCAAACGAAAACGAAATTTCGCTGAATTCCTTGTTGTTGGGAAAATTGTTCGGAAAATGATATGTTATAAATCCGTGGTCAAACCAAAGCAGCTCGGCGTTTTTGCGCTCGGGAGAAAAGAATACGCTGGGATTGTCAAAGGTCTCTATAGCCGCTTTCTGTCCGGTCATTCCGCAGGGCGCGGTTATTTCGCAGCCGGTGAACTGCCCCAACGGCATTTCTATCGAAAATTCCTTGCCTTCGGTTTCGGGATACGACGGATCGTCAAATTTCACCGTGGCGGACATTACCATTTTAGAGCAGATTTTTACGTGGCCTTTGGGACCTGGCTGATAATTTACAAAAATAAGCTGCGCTTCCGCCAGCGCGTCCACGTGTTTTGAAACCGATGAAATAGGCATGTCCAGCGCCTTGGATATTTCCAGCAGGTTAAGCGGCTGGTATTGCAGCAGCGTCAGTACCTTAAGCCGGTCGGGAGAGGATAAAGCCCTTCCCAGTCTTACGATGTTTTCGTGCTGAGACGGCTCGTTGACGGAAAGAATAAAATTTTTGTCTCCGCTTATAATATCGCTCATAGCATATATCCTCCTATAAATTTTGCTCGCTCAAGGTATTAAAGCTTAACTCCGGGCGGGCGGTATTTTTCCGATTTGTGAAAACTTAGTCGGCGACTGATTCCGGAATTGCGCAGATGTTGTCGTGAAACGGCCGGCCGGCGCATATTTTATTATAATAT
>USBU01000140.1 GCA_900553005.1 uncultured Eubacteriales bacterium
CGAGATCTACACCTATTAAGTCGTCGGCATCGTCAGATGTGTATAAGAGACAGCTCGGGTACTGCGCCATCGTCGGCTTACGGCAGCGATACCGAGCTTTTAAGGCAGTTCTACGACGTGAAAAATCTGCTGGGCAATCCTTCCTCCATAGGCGAAAAACGTAACGACGAGCTGCTTGCGCTGTACGATATGCTGGATAAAGTACGTTATGACGTCAGACTGAAAAGTATATCCGTCGCTGAAAAGTTTGCTTCGGTGGACGCTTTGGCGCGCCGTCTAAACGAAACCGGTGAGTGCGACATAACCCCTGTAGCGCAGGCGCTTAATTCTGTTATAGACGAGCTTTCCGACCAGCCGCTTGACGAGGCTTCCGTTTCTGCGATTTTTGAATTTTCCGATTCCGGCAAGCTTTTCAGCATACCGAATTCCAAAAGAGAGGCGGTACGCTCTTATCTTGACAGTGTGTCCGCGCTTACCCGAGACGGCGGCGTAGAAAATTTGGATGAACTGCCGGATATTATAGCGCTTAAAAACAGTATTCAGGGCAATAAAAACGAATTTGAATGCGAAAGCATCTATTCGGCTATCTTGAATACCAATATTGCTTTGCTCGGCGAAAAGGATATCCTTAAGCAGAAATCTCTGCGGCAGGAGCTTAAAAAGCAGATTAAACGGCTTACCTCGCTGGAAGTGCGCGACCTGGTAAATTATCCTCATGTTTCCGTGTCGAAGCCTTACAGAGCTCAGAAGCGAGTCGAAAGCGAAGGGCTTTTCGACAAGCTTAACGAGCTTAAAAATTTTTTGCTTGACGCTAATTTGGCGCAGTCAGGCGGTATTGTTGCTCAGCCTGTAAACGGCGGGCTTGTAAGCGAAATAAACAATCTTAAAAACGAGATTTACAATCTCAGCAATATGGATAACGTTTCGCAGGCGATACTAGATTTGAAAAGCGACTGCCTGACGATAATAGAAAAGCTTGACGAACGTCCGTCCTCTGAAGAAGACGGGATTATCGCCAATATTCCCACTCTCAGTGAAATAGTGACGCAGCTTGATCGTCTTTTCGACGACGTCAAAAATCTTGCCGCTGACAGCGAAAACAACGTGTTGGGCTCTGTCGAGGTCATAGGAGAGGCGGTGGCGCGTCTTTCCGAGGATAGCAAAGCCTCGTCCGAAAGCGCAAGGTCGGACAGATTAAAGCTTTTGGAAGACGTTGCTTTTATTCGCGCGGCAGTTGAGAAAAAATCGCTTGCCGTCGTTCCTGTTGCTGCGCCTGTCGATCCGGACGTTAGCCAATCCGCGGCAGAGGACGCGCCTATGTCTGATGAAGCGGCCGGAGTTGATGAATCTGTCCTATCGGATAACAGGCAGGACGGCGATATTGTAAATAATACAGCTTCCGCAAACGGAAATAATGATATTTATATGCGTTTGGAGGCAATAGAAAAAAATCAACAGTTATTGTTGGAGGCTGTAAATACTTTATCGTCGCGCTTTGCGGCGGCGCCGGCGCTTCCGGAATCCGTTTCAAACGGAGAAAGAGATGATAAAATCATAGACGAGGTCAGGCTTCTGCGCGATCAGCTGTTTGCCGTTACTATGGCTAACGTTTCCGACGGAGAAACAAGCAGCTATGAAAGCTATAGTAAGGTTATTCTCGATGAGATTTACGCCTTGCAGGATAAGCTTGACGAGCTGTCCGGGAAATTTGCCGCCGGCGGAAAACTGGAGGCCGATAAGGTATCGGAGGAGCTTGCGTCTCTGAAGGCGGAGCTTGCTTCGGCGCTTAACCGCAGCGGTGATAACGAGGAGATTATAAAGGAGCTGAATAAAATCAAGGAGGAGTTTCACAGACGTCCGCAGCCGCCCGTTAGGCAGAAGCAGCCTGAAGCCTCGAAGCCGGTTGTGATTCCTCCTAAGAAGAAAACCGTTACGCCTATGATCAATAAGGATCTTTCAATTAATGAAATATTGATGAAAATCAGTCAGACCGATATAGTTCTTAAGGAAGATTAAAAGTAAAACGTTGTTTTAAGCTCGACGCCGTCCGTCATGGACGGCGTTTTTTTATGACGAAATATCCGTCGGTACGGTTTTGCGGTCATGAAATTGTGCGGAGCGCGGGAGGCGCGTATAATACCGCATACTTTTTAATATGCGGATTTTTCTCAACGATGTTTTTCCGTAGTTTAGTTGTAAGGTCTTTTAACCTCGATCGCTTATTTTTCATACAATGGAATATATGCAAAAGAGGAAATAGTATTTATGGTTTTTGTAATAACCGTTGTAGCGGTCAGTATCGATGCATATCTTGCCAGTCTTGCTTATTGTCTTAAAAAATCGCTGACTCTCGCGGAAGTGCTTTATGCGGCTTCATTTACTTTTTTTATATGCCTTATCGCCCTAACCTTGAACGACGCTTTTATAGAGCATCTATCGTTTGTAAAGGAGGTGGGCGCGCTTATTTTTATCTTCATAGGTCTTAAAAACTATATGGGGCTTTTCAGTAAAAAGCCTTTGATGGATAAATCCGAACCTAAGGAAATTTGGCTTTTGGGACTTGCCGTCAGCGCGGACGCCGGACTGGCGTGTCTCTCCGTCGAGATCACTGCTAAGATTATTCCGCTTTATGCTTTTTTCTTTTTTGCCGCGCACTTTTTCTTTTTGCTTTTGGGGACTCTTACCGTCAGGCTGACGGGATTTATGAACAGGCTTTCCGCATTTTCAGGAGTTTGTCTGATTGCGCTTGGTTTATTTAAATTAATTATGTAGCGGGCGCGGTCTTAAAATCATACACTGATAATATACTGATAGTATCCGTAAGGGGGAAGCAGGCATAGCTTCTAAAATAATATATGTCTGGAAAACGCAATATTTCCGCTTCGGGACGTCGGTTTACTGACGATATTAAAATTTACTTTACCGGACGGAAGTTTGTTCCGTCTAAAAATACATACAGAGGCATAAAAGAATATGGAATTTTTGCGTGTTACAGGAGGAAACAGGCTCGACGGCCGGTTGAAAATCGCGTCCGCCAAAAATGCGGTGCTACCGATTATTGCATGCGCCCTGCTTGCCGAGTCGGAAATAAAAATCAAAAATTGTCCAAGGCTTTCGGACATTACGGCCATGATGAAAATAATACGTTCGACGGGCGGGAGGGCGGATTTCGAAGGAGACGATATCGTACTTGACTGCAGCAGCGCCAACCCCTCGCTGATAGAATCGGATTTGACGGGCGGAATCAGGTCGTCTATTTTCATTTTGGGGCCGATCCTTGCAAGATTCAAGCGCGCTGCGGTAAGCTATCCGGGAGGCTGTGAAATCGGTTTGAGGCCTATCGACCTGCATATATACGGTCTAAAGCAGCTCAACGTCAGAATAACGGAGGAAAACGGGCATATAGTCTGCGATGGCTCGGACATGAAAAGCGGTGAAATCGATTTGGATTTTCCAAGCGTCGGCGCGACCGAAAACATAATGATGGCTGCCGTTTATCTCGGCGGCAGGAGTATTATAAGAAATGCGGCGAGAGAGCCGGAAATAGTAAATCTGGCTGAATTTATAAACTGTCTTGGCGGCAGAGTTTTCGGCGCGGGTAGCGATACTATAATTATTGAAGGCGTTAAGGCTTTACACGGAGGGGAGTTTACGCCCATACCGGACAGGATTGTGGGCGGAACTTATCTTACGGCGTGCGCTTTGACGGGCGGAGACGTTTATTTGGAAAATTTACGTTCTGATTCTCTTAACGCGGTTATCGAAAAGCTTGCGCGCGCCGGAGCGGAGATAACTCGAGGCTCGGATTTTATACGTTTGCGTTCAAAAGGCAGGATAAACGCAATACATAAGATAGAGACGCAGCCGTATCCCGGGTTTCCTACCGATATGCAGGCTCAGATTGCTGCGCTGCTTTCGCGCGCGGACGGATGCTCAGTTATGGTTGAAAATCTTTTTGAAAACAGATATAAATATACGGTTCAACTGAATAAAATGGGCGCGAAAATAACGGTCAAGGATCGTATAGCCGTTATAAAAGGAGTTAAAAAGCTGTACGGTACGGCCGTTTCGGCCGAGGACCTTCGCGGAGGCGCGGCTCTGGTGCTGTCTCTTATACACATCTCCGAGCCCACGAGACGGAGCTACA
>USBU01000141.1 GCA_900553005.1 uncultured Eubacteriales bacterium
ATCTACACCTATTAAGTCGTCGGCAGCGTCAGATGTGTATAAGAGACAGGAGCTAAGAAAAGCGTTTATGATGAAATAGCGGCAAAGGGCTACAGGCTGATTGACGCCACATGTCCTTTTGTAAAAAAAATACATTCGCTTGTTTCGGAGTATCACGCTAAGGGGTATCGTATATTTATAATTGGCGCGGCGCATCATCCCGAGGTGATCGGTATAAACGGATGGTGCGACGACAGCGCAACCGTTATAGACGAAACTTTCGACTTTGAGAGCGTAAACCGCGATGAAAAAGTTTGTTTTGTCGCTCAGACTACCTTTTCCACCGAAAAATATAGTGATATTATAAAAAAAATTCGTAAACACGCTTTCAAAACAGTTGAAATATTCGACACAATTTGTTATACTACTGTTAGTCGTCAAAGCGAGGCTAGAAAACTATCGCAGATCTGCGACAAAATTATTGTCGCGGGAAGCAAGACAAGTTCTAACACGCAGAAGCTGATTGAGCTATCTGCGTCGCCGCGTTGCGCATCCTTCGGGGTAAACGGCGCCGACGAACTAAAACAAATAAATTTTAGCGCCTCAGACACAGTAGGAATTTTGGCGGGCGCGTCAGCTCCTGACGAGCTGATTACGGAGGTAAAAGAGTACATGAGTGAAAAGTTCGCAGACGTTCAGAACGCAGAGTTTCGTGACGCGGTCGAAAAATCGTTTGTCAGCTACAAGGAAGGGAGACGCGTAAAGGGCACTGTTATTTCCGCGGACGAAAAGGGTATCAAGCTTATTATCGGCGGTAAGAAAGACGGTTTTATTCCTAGAGAAGACGTCAATATTGACGGTTCTTATGATCCCGCCGAGTATCCCGAGGGGACCGAGCTTGAGGTAAGAATAGGCAAAAGCGACGCCGATACGGGTTGCATTCTGCTTTCCAAAAAGGCCGTCGATGAAATAAAAGAAGCCGACAAAATAGTTGAGACTATCCGTAACGGCGAAAGCTTTGAGCTTACCGTCGATAAAAACGTAGAAAAAGGTCTTACGGCAAAGCTTGGGACGTATAACGTTTTTATTCCCGCGTCTCAGGTTGAGGAAAGATTTGTCCGTGACCTGAAAAAATACGTAGGCAAGAAATTAGTTGTTACCGCGCTCGAGATTGACGACGCCAAGCATAAAATTGTGGCCAGCCACCGCAAAATCGCGGAAGCCGAGCGTAAGGCCAAGGAAGATATTTTCTGGGCAAACGTCGTACCCAATATGATCGTAAGCGGCGTAGTCAAGCGCACGACGGTATTCGGAGCATTTGTCAGCGTTGACGGATTCGATTGTCTTGCTCATATAGTCGATCTTTCCTGGACGCATATAAAGAACGTTGAGGAAGTTTTGACCGTCGGTGAAACTTACGAGTTTGTCGTGCTTAGCGCGGACAGAGAGAAAAACAGAGTTTCTCTCGGATATAAGCAGCTTCAGCCGCATCCGTTTGTAGCCTGCATGGAGAAGCATCCCGTAGGTTCTTGCGTTAAAGGAAAAGTTGTCAGTATTGTTCCTTTCGGCGTATTTGTGGAGATAGAGCCTCATATCGAGGGTCTGGTTCATGTTTCTGAGGTAGCTCACAGCTTTGTTAAAAACATCAACGAGGTTATAAACGTGGGCGACGAGGTGGAAGTCAAGGTTCTCGGATATGACGAGGCTAACCGCAAGATAAATCTCAGCATAAAGGCTTGTCTGCCCGAAGAGGAGAAACCCGTTGAAGCGGCGTCTTCCGAAAATAAGGAGGGCGGAGAAAAGAAGCCCAGAAAGCAGCGTGCTAAACAGGAAAGAACTGAGCCCGAGGGAGAAAAGGAATGGAGCGAAGATACCTCCAACAATCCTTTTGCAGACCTTTTGAAGGATTTGGACGTCAAATAAAACAATTTAATTATCTCTTGTTTAACACGCAAGAGATAATTTTTTTGTATGCCTGCGTCTAACAGGGTAACGTTTTTGATGGTCGAGCAATATATATTGTTATGATATTTGATCTTCATAACGATTTGCTGACTGCTGACTTCGGTAAAAAGAAAATTTCGGAGCTTGCCGCAGATTATTGCGATATGCTGATGGGAGTCGTACTTGTTTTTTGGTCTACGCGATTACGTTCGCTGCCGGCAAAAAACAGTTTGCCATCGGGCGGTAAGCTGCTGTTCGCTGTTGAAGATCTGCATTTTTTCCGTCAGGAAACCGAAGCCGAGCTTTTACGCTTTTCACCTGTTTACTGCGGATTGACCTGGAATTACGATAACGCTTTGGCTGGCGGAGCGCTCGGAGAAGGCGGGATAACGGATTTAGGCAAGTACGCTGTTGATTTTCTAAATCGAAACGGTATAGTTGTCGATACGGCGCATCTTAATGCTAAAAGTTTTTTCGACGTTTCGGAGCGCGCCGAGCGAATTATAAATTCGCATACGTTTATTTCCGATTTGCATCCGCATCCGAGAAACATATCGTTTTGTCAGGCGGCAAAAATCGTTTCGTCAGGCGGTCTTGTCGGACTGACTCCCGTAAACGCGTTTACAGGCGGAGGATTTGATAGTTATATACGCGGAATTGACGGTTTTTTGCAGCGTTTCGGAGACGGAAATCTTTGCGTAGGCACCGATTTTAACGGTTCAGATGATTTTCCTGAAAATCTAACGGATTACGGCGGATTTGCCGACGTGCGCGAAAATCTTGAAAAATTAGGTTATTCGGAAAATACTATAGAAAAGATATTTTATAAAAACGCAGTTGATTATTTTCGACTGCAGGAGAAAGCAAATGAAAGATTTATATGAAAATCCGCTTAATTCTAGATATGCCAGCCGTGAAATGTCGGCTGTTTTTTCTGACGATAATCGTTTTAAGCTGTGGCGCAGATTATGGATTGCGCTTGCCGAAAGTGAGAAAGAGCTGGGACTTGGTATTACCGACGAACAGATTGCGGAAATGAAGCGTTACGCCGACGAAATAAATTACGACGTTGCCGAAAAACGCGAATCGGAGGTTCGTCATGACGTTATGGCTCACGTCTATGCGTTCGGAACGCAGGCTAAAAGCGCCATGCCGATAATACATCTTGGCGCAACAAGCTGCTATGTTACCGACAACGCTGAAATAATCATGATTTCCCAGGCGCTTAAAATAGTGGAGAAAAAGCTTGTCGCCGTTATGGACAAGCTTAAAAAATTTGCTTTGAAATATAAGGGAACGGCTACTTTGGGCTTTACGCATTTACAGCCGGCTCAGCTTACTACCGTAGGCAAACGCGCCTGTCTTTGGCTTCAGGATTTGATGCTCGATTATTACGATTTAAAACACCTGATGGAGAGTACCAGGCTGCGCGGCGTAAAAGGAACTACGGGTACACAGGCAAGTTTTTTAAGCTTATTCGACGGAGATCATGAAAAAGTCAAGCAGCTTGAAAAACTTATTGTCAATAAGCTAGGTTTTAAATCCGCTTACGGCGTTACCGGACAAACCTATACCAGAAAATACGATTACAGCGTATTGTCGGTTTTATCCAAAGTGGCGCAGAGCGCGTATAAATTTGCCAACGATCTCAGAATTTTGCAGAATATGAAGGAAATGGAGGAGCCTTTTGAAAAATCTCAGATAGGCTCGTCCGCAATGGCTTATAAGCGTAATCCTATGAGAAGCGAAAGAATGTGCGGATTGGCGCGGTTTGTAATTTCTCTGCCAGTAAATGAAGCGGTAACCGCTTCAACTCAGTGGTTCGAGCGCACGCTTGACGACAGCGCCAATAAGCGTATTACTATTGCTCAGGCTTTTCTTGCGTTGGACGGGGTGCTTAATCTTTATCTGAATATTTCTGAAAATATGGTTGTTTACGAAAATACCATAAAAAAACATATTGCCGCGGAGCTGCCGTTTATGGCGACCGAAACAATTTTAATGGAATGCGTCAAGGCGGGCGGCAACAGGCAAGAGCTTCACGAGGCGATACGCGCTCATTCTATGGAGGCGGCTCGTTTGGTAAAGACGGAGGGAAAGGACAACGATTTAATCGAGCGTATAAAAACTGATCCTGCGTTTGCGGCAGTCGCGGACAGATTGGACTGTCTCTTATACACATCTCCGAGCCCACGAGACGGAGCTACATCTCGTA
>USBU01000142.1 GCA_900553005.1 uncultured Eubacteriales bacterium
TATAAGAGACAGGTATAATACTTTGGAGGTGTTTTTTATGGTAAAATCGCTGACTTACGGAAAGCCGCTAAAGCTTTTGCTGGCGTTTATGACGCCGATTCTTATCGGCAATATTTTCCAGCAGCTTTACAGCATGGTTGACGCCGTAATCGTAGGCCGCACGTTGGGCGAGCTGGCTTTAGGCGGAGTTGGCGCCACCAGTCCGATAACATTTCTTATTTTCGGATTTGCGCAGGGGCTTACAGCCGGTTTTGCGATTATTACCAGTCAGTATTTCGGGGCGGGCGACGAAAACGGAGTGCGTAAAAGCGTTGTCGCTGCTTTTCTGCTGAGCTTTATAGCTACGGTGGTCATAACGATTGTAAGCGCGTTTTGCGCGATGCCGCTCTTAAGGCTTATGAATACGCCCGAAAGCATAATTCAGGATTCTTACGATTATCTTATAGCGCTTTTTCTTGGGCTGGGCGCGACCGTATTTTATAATATACTGGCTTCGATACTGCGCGCCGTTGGCGATTCTAGAACGCCGCTGATTTTTTTGATTGTAACTTCTTTTCTAAATATCGGACTTGATTTTCTTTTTATACTGGTTTTTAACATGGGAGTCGGCGGCGCCGGCTGGGCGACCGTAGTAAGTCAGCTGGTTTCCGGGGCGGCATGTCTTGTCTATATGCTTAAAAAATATCCCGTTTTAAGGGTCGGCTTGCGCGATTTTACGGGGACGGGAAAAATTTGCGGCAAGGAGCTTGTGGTCGGACTTCCGATGGCGTTTCAGTTTTCCATCACGGCGGTGGGAGTCATGGCGCAGCAAACTGCGTTAAACGGCTTCGGGGACGTTGCAGTTTCGGCGTGCTCGGCGGCGTTCAAGGTGGACAATCTGGCAAGTCAGGCTTTGGCCGCTTTAGGTACCGCGGCAGCAACTTTCGCCGGGCAAAATTACGGAGCAGGCAGGCTTGACCGTATCAAAAAGGGCGTAAACGCAGGACTTGTCATCGGCGCTGCGTTCTCCGTACTCGGACTCTGTATAATTTTGCTGCTTAACGTACCGCTGTTAAAGCTGTTTATTCCGTCGCCAACGGACGAAATGATTTATTATTCGAGGACATATCTTATCTATCAGTCGGCGTGTTATTTTCTGTTATCGACTGTCTTTCTGTATCGTAACGTTTTGCAGGGAATGGGCTGCAGTATGCTGACTGTAATAGCGGGAGTCACCGAGGTGGCCATGCGTTTTATAGCGGTTTTTCTGCTGGTGAATTTAATGGGCTATACCGGGCTGTGTCTGTCAAATCCCGTAGCCTGGCTGGGTGCGACGGTCTATCTTACGGCCGCGTATTATATCGTTATGGCGCGCAGATTTAAAAAGGCGTCCTTGTCTGGTACCGACGCATCGTCGGTTTGCTCCGATCAGCCGGCAGGCGCGGCAGAGCAATCCGAAACGTCTTTTTAGCGGCAGCGCGATTTGCCGCATCTTTTTTTCACGGCCGATAATTCGGCAAGAGTCGGATTTATGGTTTTTTTACCGCGCTTTTTTGCGGATAAAACGTTGACACGATAAGCTAATTGGGATATAATTGAATAAATTTGCGAAGGGAGAAAATATCTAATGCTTGAAGAGTTGAAGCTTAAGGTTCTTAAAGCCAATCAGACTCTGCCGCAAAAAGGGCTCGTGCTTCTGAATTGGGGCAACGTCAGCGAAATCGACAGGGAAACCGGGCTTGTAGTCATTAAGCCCAGCGGAGTGCCGTACAACGAGCTTACCGTAAAGGATATGGTTGTCGTGGATTTGATGGGAAACGTCGTGGACGGCGCTTTAAGACCTTCGTCTGACATGCCCACTCATATCGAGCTTTATCGGGCGTTTGACGAAATAGGCGGCATTACGCATACGCATTCGACCTATGCGACGGCGTTTGCTCAGGCGGGACGCGATATTCCGTTTTACGGTACAACGCATGCGGATTTCTTTTACGGCGATATTCCCTGCGTCAGAGGACTTACCGAAGACGAGGTCGGCGGCGAATATGAGACTAATACGGCTTACGCGATAATAGATTGCATCGAGGGCTGTAATCCGCTGGAGATTCCGGCGGTTTTGGTTAAGTCGCACGGCGTGTTTACCTTCGGCGCGTGCGCGGCCGAATCCGTGAAAAACGCAGAGGTGTTGGAGGAGGTTGCGCGTATGGCTCTTCTGACCGAGCTTATCAATCCGGAAACGCCCCGGGCGGAAGATTATCTTCTCGATAAGCATTATTTTCGCAAGCACGGTAAAAACGCTTATTACGGACAAAAATAAGAGCGATTGAAACGGCCCGTTCCTCTGTTGGCTGAGAGGGACGGGCCGTACTGTTATTTTTTAAGGTATTTTTCCTTGGTAGCTATGCCTCCGCGCAAGTGGCGCTCGGATAAATTGAAATCCAGTATTTTTTTTACCTCCGTATAAACGGAATAATCTATGTATTTCAGACGTTCGGATACGTCCTTGTGGACAGTACTTTTACTTACGTCGAAAGCCTTTGCGGTTTCCCTTACGGTAGCCTTTGTGCTTAAGATGTATTCGGCCTCGGTCAGTGTCCTTGCTTTGATACTTTCTTTCATAACACGCTTCCCTTATATAGTCTATGTAATTTATTATTATGAGCAGCGGCCGCGCGATATGACAAAAACCGCGCCTTTACGCGTTTTTTCGATAATAGTAAAAGCCGTTTTAAAAAGCGCGCGTAGGGCAGCGGCTTTTAAAAATATGTTAATCGGCGGCGGAATGCGGCGGTTTTTGGATTAAGCTGTTTTCGTTAGGTAAACTTAAGATAAAAGCTGTCTGAGTTGCGGCAGGTCAACTGCGCCTGCCGCGTATTCAGCTTACCGAAAGCCGCGTAAGAAAACGGACAAATAGCATGTTAAACGCTTGCAAGTATGACTGTTCAGCCGAATGACGTTTTTTTTCGGCGGGTAAATATTCGCGGCCGAAGACAGTACGAGGGCGTGCAATAAGGAAAAACGTTTCGGATGCTAAACAAACCGTTTTAATATCTTTTTGGTTTTTCGCGCAGAAAAACTTGTCTTTGCCGGCGCGCCGCGTAACGGTTGACAAAGCGTATCTTTTCGGGTTACAATAAAACAAATAAAAGACGCCTCGAAAGCGACGGAGGAAAGTATGAAATTGATAGATATACCCGGTGAAAGTCAGGCCGATCCTTATATCATCGAGAGCGGAGGAAAATTTTACGTTTACGCAACCGGAGAGACGGGCGTAGTCTTATATCGCGCGTCCGATTTGTTTGCCGCATGGGAAAAGGTCGGCGTATGCGCGTCGGTGCCAGGGAGGAAATCATATTGGGCTCCGTCGGTCATTGAGCTTGACGGCAGGTTTTATATGTATGTTTCATGTATGGAAAACGAATCGTCGGACGCGCACCGTCAGGCGATGTACGTGCTTACCGCATGTAAGCCTGAAGGACCGTTTGAAAACGCCCGGCAGATACTGGAGCCGTTTTCCATCGACAGTCATATCGTTAAAAACGATGCCGGGCTTTTTCTGTTTTATTCGGTAAACGATTACGAGGCAGAGCGCGCCGGTACTTACATAGTGGTTGATCGTATGCTGGATCCTTTCACGCCTTCGGGTAAACCGGTTCCGGTCGTGCGGCCTACTCTCGATGAGGAGATTTTCCAGCGCGACCGTTTTCGTCCGGGGCAGCATTGGCATACGCTGGAGGGCGCTTTTTACTTCAGAGAAGGAAACTGCCATTTCGTTTTGTATAGCGGAAACTGTTACGAAAACGAGTATTATTACGTAGGTTATGCCTATGCGGAAACAGAAGAGAGCGATCTTACTAAAATAAAATTCAGAAAATATCCCGCGGACGACGTTTATCTTCCGCTTTTGTGCAGAAACGACTGGGAAGAGGGCACGGGACACAACAGCGTAATAAAATATAAGGGCGATTGGTATGCGGTTTATCACGGACGCGACTGGGGCATAAACGATGGAAAGCGCGATTACCGTACCGCGCGTATAGCAAGGCTTGTCACGGACGGAATAAAGCTGACCGCGCAAAGGTATAAGGATCGTGTATAACGCTTTTATAAATAAGGTTTAATCATATTCTAATCTTATCG
>USBU01000143.1 GCA_900553005.1 uncultured Eubacteriales bacterium
TGACAGATATATTATAGGACAGTCCGAGGCTAAGCGCGCAGTAGCCATAGCGCTGCGCAACAGATATCGTCGGTCGCAGCTTCCCGATGAAATCAGAGAAGAGATAACGCCTAAAAATATTATTATGCAGGGGCCTACGGGCGTAGGCAAGACGGAAATTGCGCGCCGGTTGGCAAAGCTTGTCAAAGCTCCTTTTGTCAAGGTAGAGGCTACAAAGTTTACCGAAGTCGGCTACGTGGGACGGGACGTGGAATCTATGATACGCGACCTTGTCGAGGTGTCTATCCGGCTTGTAAAAGACGAACGTATGTCTCGGATAGAGGATAAATCTCGTCTTGTTGCGGAGAAGAAAATTATAGACGCCATTACGGCTGCCAGAAAGAAAAAGCTTACCGATTATTCCGAGGAGGCTATTCGCGCCGGAGTGGAAAGTGAATTAAAGGACGGCCGGCTGGACGACCATATGCTGGAAATAGAGGTTGACGAGTCGTCCAAGCCCATGGAGATAATACCGGGCAGCGGCGCTGAAATCAATCTCGGCGATATTTTCGGCGGTATGTTGCCCAAGAAAAAGAAAAAACGCAAGGTCTCGGTAAAGGAAGCGCTTAAGCTTTTGACTGAAGAAGAAAGCGAAAAGCATATGGATATGGACAGCATTTATGCCGAAGGGCTGAAGCGCGCCGAGCAGGACGGAATAATATTTATTGATGAAATCGATAAAATCGCAAGCTCAGGCGGCGCGGGCAAAGGTCCGGACGTCTCGCGCGAGGGCGTGCAAAGAGACATTTTACCGATAGTGGAAGGCTGTACGGTTATGACAAAGTACGGCGCGGTCAAGACCGATTATATTCTGTTTATCGCGTCGGGAGCCTTTCACGTAAGCAGCGTTCATGACCTTATTCCCGAACTTCAGGGACGTTTTCCTATAAGGGTAGAGCTGAAAAGCCTTACGGCGGAGGATTTTGTAAATATTTTCACGGTTCCGGAAAATGCTATAACCCGTCAGTACTGGCATATGCTGCGCGTCGATAACATAAATCTGATATTTAAAGATGACGCAATAGCCGAAATGGCCCAGATTGCAGCGCTCGAAAACGAAACCGGCGAGGACATCGGCGCAAGAAGACTGCATACTATTATGGAAAGCCTGTTGGAGGACCTGAGCTTTAACGCAGGCGGCGATCATCCCGTTATTGACGTCACTATTGATAAAAAATACGTTGACGAGCATTTGTCGCAGCAAATCGGAAAGCACGATCTTAAGAAATTTATTCTGTAACAGGCCGTTTCGGAGAAATTATGATAAATATACCAAAGGGAACAAAGGACGTTCTGCCTTTCGACAGTTATAAATGGCAATATGCGGAAAAAAAGGCACGTGAAATTTGCAGGCTTTTCGCTTTCCGTGAAATACGCACACCGGTTTTCGAGCATACGGAGCTTTTTACGCGTTCGATAGGCGACGATACGGACGTCGTAAAAAAAGAGATGTATACGTTTTTGGATAAGGGCAACCGTTCGATTACTCTCAAACCGGAGGGTACGGCGCCCGTCGCCAGATCTTTTGTGGAAAATTCGCTGGACGCTTGCTCTCTTCCTCTTAAAATGTATTATATTACGCCTGTTTTCAGATATGAAAATCCTCAGGCGGGACGGCTGAGGGAGCATCATCAGTTCGGAGTAGAGGTTTACGGCGGCGATAACGCGCTGCTTGATTACGAGGTTATTTCTCTTGCTCATAGGTTTCTTTCCGAAATGGGAGTAACGGGTCTTGTGCTTAATCTCAACAGCATAGGCTGCGAAAAGTGCCGCGGCGAGTATAACAAGGCGCTAAAAGCTTATCTTGCGTCTAAGCTGGGAGAAATGTGCGGAACGTGTCGCGAGCGTTTCGAGCGTAATCCTTTGCGCATACTCGATTGTAAAGTTGAGGGATGTAAAAATATTGTAGCCGGAGCTCCCAAAATCATCGATTATATATGCGACGATTGCCGCAGTCATATGTCTGAGCTGGAGGGACTTTTAAAAGACGGGGGGATAGATTACGTAATAAATTCTAATATCGTTCGCGGATTGGACTATTATACCAAAACCGTTTTTGAATTTGTGACTACGGCGCTAGGCTCTCAGGGGACGGTCTGCGGCGGCGGCAGGTATAATCATCTTGTCGAATCTGTGGGCGGAAAGCCTACTCCGTGCGTAGGTTTCGGCTTGGGCCTCGAGAGACTTTTGATGCTGCTCGACGCATTAGGGGTAAAAATCGAGGACGATAGCCGTCCCGACGTTTTCGTAATCAGTCAGTCGGGCGAATACGTTGCCGAGTGCATGAGGATAGTGAAGGCGCTGCGCAGCGGAGGCATTTCTGCGGAAACCGATTATACCGGCAGAAGCCTTAAGGCTCAGTTCCGTTACGCGGACAAGCTTCGGGCGCGTTACGCTATGGTTATCGGGAGCAGCGAGGCGGAAAGCGGCGTCGCCGAAATAAAGCGTTTAGATGACGGCACTGCAGAAAAAATTTCTATAAGCGATACTGTAAATTATATTTTGGAGAAACGCAAATGTCAGAGTTTTTAGGACAAATGAAGCGTACCGATTACTGCGGCGAAATTACTGAAGCAGAGGTTGGAAAGCAGCTGACCGTCATGGGATGGGCGGCGAAAAGAAGGGATTTGGGCGGATTGATATTTATCGATTTGCGCGATCGTACAGGTATAATTCAGGTTGTCTTCGACGCGTCAGTTGCTTCGGCCGATAGCTTTAAAAAAGCCGAAAGCATTCGCAGCGAATACGTGCTTGCAATAAGCGGCAGACTGAGAAACAGAAGTGCGGAATCGGTTAATCCCAAACTTGCCACCGGCAGAGTGGAGCTTGTTGCGGACGAGCTTAAAATTCTGTCCGACGCCGATACTCCTCCGTTTGCAATAGAGGATAATTCGGCGGCAAACGAGGCTATAAGACTTAAATACAGATATCTCGATTTGCGCAACGCATCGTTTCAGGAGCGCATGAAGCTCAGAAGCCGTGTCTGCGAGATAACGCGTAATTATCTTTACGAAAATAAGTTTTTGGAAATCGAAACGCCGTTTTTGGGTAAATCCACGCCCGAGGGCGCGAGGGATTATCTTGTGCCGTCCAGAGTTCATCCGGGCGAATTTTACGCGTTGCCGCAGTCGCCGCAGCTTT
The DNA here is from genome assembly GCA_900553005.1 of uncultured Eubacteriales bacterium. Classification (GTDB taxonomy): domain Bacteria; phylum Bacillota; class Clostridia; order Christensenellales; family Pumilibacteraceae; genus UBA10677. The sequence continues at coordinate 3,181 of USBU01000143.1, forward strand.
ACAAACAGCTGCTTATGATCAGCGGCTTTGACAGATATTTTCAAATAGCAAGGTGCTTCCGCGACGAGGATCTCCGCGCCAATCGTCAGCCGGAATTTACGCAGATAGATATGGAGATGTCCTTTGTCGATGACGAGGAGGACGTAATGCAGGTAGCCGAAGGGCTTGTGCGCAAGCTTTTTGACGAATGTATAGGATATAAGCTGCCTGAAAAAATCAGACGCATGACGTATAGCGAAGCGATGGACAGATTCGGCTCGGATAAGCCTGATACGCGTTTCGGGCTTGAGCTGGTGGACGTTTCGGAAATTGTCAGAGACTGCGGTTTTCAGGTGTTTTCCGGCGCGGTCAAAAACGGCGGAAGCGTTCGTCTCATAAATGCCAAGGGCTTTTATAAGAGTGAAAATCCGATTCTTTCGCGCCGCGACGTGGATGCGCTGGGAGAGTTTGTAAAGACTTACAGAGCAAAGGGGCTTGCCTGGATTGCCATGAAGGAGGACGGCATTCAGTCCGCCATTACCAAATTCATGGACGAGGCGACCGTAAACTCGCTTTTAAAAGCCGCCGGCGCGGAAACGGGCGATATTATATTCTTCTGTGCCGATAAAAACGATGTTGTTTACGCGACTTTGGGCGCGCTGAGACTGCATCTGGCAGAAATAGCGGGATTGATCGACGACAGCTATTACGATATTCTTTGGGTGACGGATTTTCCCATGCTGGAATGGAGTGCGGAGGAAAAGCGCTGCGTTGCGGTTCATCATCCGTTTACATCGCCTAAAACGGAGGATTTGCCGCTGTTGGATTCCGAACCGCTTAAGGTACGCGCCAAAGCTTACGATCTTGTCATTAACGGACAGGAGGCGGGCGGAGGAAGCATAAGGATCCATTCGCGCGAAATTCAGAAAAAAATGTTTAACGTGCTCG
>USBU01000144.1 GCA_900553005.1 uncultured Eubacteriales bacterium
ATTATTGATCTACTGTTAGAAAAGCTGCCGGAAATTGTAATAAGAAAATTATTTCTTTATACAGGAAATAAAACTTTAGATACGACAGGCGTCATTAAATTATGCAAAGAGCATTATTGTGATTATGAAATTTTTTTTCTTTCGCTTCATCCTAATGCGAATATCAGCGACGGTTGGCTAAAAGAATATTTTGAAGAAAAAGCAGCTAAAGGCTATATGTTCGGATATTTTGACAAAGATAAATTAGTTACCGTATCGGATGCTCCCGATATGCCGTATATGAATGGCATAATACAGCATACCGGAATAGCAACGGTAAAAGAATACCGCAATAAAGGTTATGCAAAAAAAGTTGCTTATTTTGCCGCTGAAGAATTAATAAAATCAGGAATATGTCCTCAGTGGGAAACTGAAAAATCAAATATAGCTTCAATTAATTTAGCTAAATCTATAGGATATCAAGAAATAGCTGAAGCATATATTATGGAGGAAAGATAAAACAGCATCAGTTTCGGCCGCAAGTTTAACGGCGCATCGGATTTGCAAAACAACAGGACGCTTAACGCGCGTAAATCCTTATTTTCGCAACATATTTTACTAAAAACGCGCGCCACTGACGCAAACTGCCGGACGGCCCAGACGCGGAAGTCTTTTCCCGCGGTTTTATCCTATTTGAAAATCCGCGGCGAATTTCTATCGGAATTGCATATAATATGCGTAAACAGCGGATAAAAGCTTATAATTTTAATTAAACAACGCTTGACTGAATCTCATGATTAAGGTATACTAAATTAAATAAATTCATGCAATTTGCAACGAAAAAAAGGTGGAATTATGGAAAATCTTGAACAGCTTACCGAAAAGTACGTCAAAAAGCTCAAAAAGAAAAATCTTGCAAACAAGATTTTTTATTACGGGCTTCAGATTCTGACGCTCATGACGGCAATAGCGTCTCTTGTAATATTTATCATAACACGCGAAGGCGCCGAAACCACGGCGAACCAGATTTTTATGTGCGTCATGGCGCTATTGTGTATCAATATTCCCATGATACTCGAAAAAAAATTCAAGCTGTGCATCCCCAACTACATTTCGATAACGCTTTACATATTCCTGTTTTCCCATTTCGTACTGGGGGAAATCTTCCGCGTTTACGATCACAGCATGATATTCGATAAGATTCAGCATACGGCCAGCGGCGTAATAATGTCGCTTATCGGCTTTTCGATAATATTCATGCTAAATAAGCTCAATCCGGATAAAATGAAGCTTTCGCCCTTTTTTATAGTGCTGTTTACCTTCTGCTTTACCATGACCACCGAATACGTGTGGGAGCTGTTTGAATATTCCATGGACCGGATTTTCAATACCAATATGCAGCGCTGGACGGACGGGGTTTTGGAAACGCTGGAAGACGGCAGCGTCATAAGCGCCATTCCATACGGCAGCGGACTTAAGGATACCATGGGCGATATGGGCGTCAACATAATCGGATGCCTGGGCGTCTGCATATACGCCATAGTCGGTATGAAGCTGAAGCCGGACTGGTTTGACGGCAAACTGATACTCACCCAGGCTCAGGTAGCCGAGCTGGCCGCCGAAAAGGCCGAGGAGGAGCTTAACCGTGAAGACGCGGCCGAGCCCGCGGCGGACGACGCCGACAACGATAAGGCCGAATTTGAAACCGCTAAGTCGCAGGCCGCTCCCGAAAGCGACCTTGAAAACGACGGCAAGGCCGCAGGCTGATAAAAACGGAGTTTACGCGCTGTCGGCAGAGTTTGTCCCGACAAAACACTGAAATTCGCCTTGCTTGACGCACGCGCAAGCTTTGTACGCATTCTGACGGAATTCTATAAAAGCGCTTTAACGGTTGAGCATACGTAAAATACTGCCGGCCTGCGTTTTTATACCGATTTAAAATTTATCAAGCCGAAAATTATTGACAAAACGCAAAATCGGCGTTATAATCTTGACACAGACCTAATCCGAAAGGTTCGCCTGACGGCAAAGGAGCGCATACTTACAGTAAATAACGGAATACCTGCGAGTATTCCCTTATTATAAGTTCCTCCCTCAGCCGCGAGTCCGGCCGGGGGAGTTTGTTTTTGCGTCAAAACGCATTGAAAGGGAGATAATAGACTATGGAAGAAAATCGAATCGCTCTTATCGGCATAATAATCGAAAACAACGAAATTTCAGAAAACGTTAACGCCGTGCTGCACGAATACGGAGGATTTATAGTCGGACGGATGGGCCTTCCCTACCGCGAGAAATCGCTCAACGTTATAAGCGTAGTCGTCGACGCGCCCAATAACATTATAAACAGTATGACCGGCAAGCTGGGAATGCTTGACGGAGTCAGCGCCAAGGCGTTGTATTCAAATAAATAACGCAATAAATTTTATCGCTGAAATAAGCGAAATAAGGAGAAAAATATGAAAAAATTTGTTACTTTGCTGCTTGGAATAATAATGACGGCAGCCGCCGCGCTTACGCTTTACGGCTGCGCCGGCAAGGATTTTGACGGCCAAATCGAAATTTACATGCCCGACGGAGCTCCGGCGCTTGCGTTTTCACAGCTAATGAGCGAAAACAACCAGCTCGGCCGCGAGGTAAGCTATCACGTCGTCGCTTCCGATTCCATAGGCGCGTATGTGGCTAACGGTACGGCCGAAGCCGCTCTGCTGCCCGTAAACGCCGCCTCAAAACTTTGCGGCGACGGTAAAACCTACAAAATGCTCAGCGTCAACACGCACGGAAATCTGTTTGTGATCGGCAAAGGCGAAGCCGCCGACTTAAACGCGCTTAAGGGCAAAAAAATAGGCGTAGTAAACCTTCCCAACGTCCCGGGACTGACCTTTAAAGCCATTCTTACCGATAAGGGCATAAGCTTTACCGAAGACACGGCCGCGCTGACGGCTGACAACGTTCTGCTGGTCAACATAGCGGGCACCGAGCTGGCCGCCAGACTTAATTCGACGGATGAAAATACACGGCTCGATTTTGCTGTGGCGCCCGAGCCTGCCGTATCCGCGCTTACCGGCAAAGTGCCCGCCGTAAAAATCAGACTCAGCCTGCAGGAGCTTTGGGGAGAAAACGGATATCCCCAGGCCGTACTCGTGGCAAAAACCGAGCTGTGCAAGGACGAAAAATTCGTTAACGCTTTGCTTGACGCGCTTTCCGCTTCCGCATCCTGGCTGCCGGAACATGCCGCCGACGCGGCGGAAGCCGTAAAGACGCATTTGACGGAAGGCCTTAATCCTTCATTCAACGCGAATAATCTTACGGCTACCGTAATCGCCAACTGCAACATTAAAGTCGTAAAGGCAAAGGACGCCAAGGAAGACGTAGTAAGCTATATAACCAAAATCAAAGCTATAAGCGATCAGTCAGCCGGCGCCGTAACCGACGAATTCTTCTTTGAGTAATACGGAATTTTGAAAGCTCTGAGGAAAATTTTACGGGAAGCATCCTATCCCCTGATCGTCACGGCAGTTGCGCTGGCGTTGTGGTACGCGGCAGCAGCGGCAACGGCAAGCGAATTTATCGTGCCATCTCCATTTGCCGCAATAAAAAGGTTTTTCGAACTATTTGCGGAAAAAGCCTTTTACGCCGCGCTTGGCTCAACTTTGGCGCGCTCGCTGATTTCCTATGCGGTTTCCTTTATTGCGGCGCTGGCGTTCGCGCTTGCGGCTATGTTTTCACGTCCGGTCAGAAAGCTTCTTTCTCCTCTGGTATCCGTATGCCGCGCGCTGCCGACTATGGCGGTAGTCCTTTTGCTGGTAATCTGGACCGGGCCGAAAGCCGCGCCCGTAATCGTGGCTCTGCTGGTCGTTCTGCCGACGCTGTACGCATCGTTTTACGAAGCGATAACGGGCGTGGACAAGGATACCGTCGATATGGCCAGAATTGACGGAGCGGGAAAAATCAGGCTTGCGCTGGGCTTTTATCTGCCGCTTGCCGCGCCCGGCGCGTCGCGCTCTGCCGCCGGAGCGCTGTCGCTTACGGTAAAGCTTATGGTTGCGGCCGAAGTCCTGGCAAATACAGCCGGCTCCTTAGCTGTCTCTTATACACATCTGACGCTGCCGACGACTTAATAGG
>USBU01000145.1 GCA_900553005.1 uncultured Eubacteriales bacterium
TCTACACCTATTAAGTCGTCGGCAGCGTCAGATGTGTATAAGAGACAGGAATACGACCTTTTTGGCGGCCGAAACCGCCTCCTGTCCGCAAGAAATTTCATAATCGGTAAATTCAGTGCCGTACCAGGCAACAAGGCCTACCATCGACGGTATGTTTTCCGCAAGCGTAAAGGTCTCGTAAAGCTGACCGCCCGCAAACATATAAAGCGTATCGTCCTCGCGTATAAGCGTAAGTTTTAATCCGTTTTCGGAATGATAGGCCTCGACGTAAGCCGCAGCCATATCCTTTCTGGTCCATCCGGCGGCCTGCGTAACGGAAATTCCGTCCTGATATACTGTCAGATCGTAATTGGCTTTGCCGCCGTACTCCGCCGCGTTTTCAAGCGAACGGTTGAAAGCGATTCCCACGCGCTTAAAAGAATCGTCTACCGTGCTATCCGGCGCGTAAACGTTGACGGAAACCGCAAAATATTTTTCATCTTCGGAAATTTCGGAGAAGCGCGCAAAGGCATAGCCGCCGCTTACGGAAACAGAGCCCTCGTTCTGCCCCGACAGATCCCAAGCGCCGTAGCCGCCCTCGGCTTTGATTATGTCGTATTCGACTATAAATTCCCCGCCGACGACGTCTGAAGAAACGAACATATCCACGATCGTTTCGACGTAACTCGGCTTTTCGATAACCATAAGATACCGTCTGCTTTTAAGCTTTGCGCTGAATTTTCCGTCGGCGTCCGAGGTGACGGAAACCGTTTCGCCGCCGCCGTAAAAAGTCACGTCGGTCGCTTCGTTGGTATAGCTTCCGTGCTTATGGAATCTGACCGAGCCCGAATATGTAAACTCGCCCTCGCCCATTTCCGAATAAGCTACTCTGACGTCGTAAAATCTGCGGTCGGCCGTAACCGTATAAGTAAATTCGTCTTCGTCGATAAGCCGATACATATCCGTGCCGTTGACTATAAACTCGCTGATATAGCTGCCGGCCTCCGGCGTAAACCTGACGGTCAGCTCGTCGCCTATCGCGGCAGGCGACGAAACGATTGTGTAAGAGCCTCCGCCCGAAAGCTGTTTTACGGAAACGTTTATCTTATCCAGCTCCGCAGCGGCGGCCGCTCCGTTGACGAAATAAATGTCAGAAAACTTAGTGCTGGCCCACGCGGCGAATCCGACCGTCCAATCGACGTCGACGGAAATATTATTATACTCCTTATACAGCGCGCCGTCGACGTACATCCTCAGATTTTTGCCGTCGCGGTACAGCTCCATGGTCAGGCCCACTTCATCGTCGGTAAGCTTATCGACAAGATCGGGCGTGAGATTTTTGGTCACTCCGTAATCCCCCACTACCTGGAACTGATAGCTGCCGTTTTCGCGCCGGATGGTAGGCATAGTCTCATGCGTACCCGCGCCGTCCGTATATGCAAAGTAAAAACCGGTCCTGACCTCTCCGCCCCTGAGATTAAGCACGTAAACGTTGGCGCGAAGATAAAATTGCTTGCTGCCGTAAAGTTCGGGCAGAAAGATTCTGGAATACTCGTTGGTGGAATTGCTGAGATTTCCCTTGGATGCCTCCAGCGTATTCCAGTCGCCGAGCACGGCGTATCCGGGCGAACCGCCGAAAATAACGGCGCGCAGCACGATATCAACGTCGTCAAGATCGCCGATGACGTCGACTTCGTAATACTCGTTCATAAAACCGACGCTCCCGGCCACGAAAACGTAGTCCTCGCCTTCGGGAAGTTCGGCGGTGAAAATATATTTTCCGTTATCCTCGGTAAGCGTTATTTCCCTATAATAGGTACCGCGCATAGCGTAAAGACTTGCGGGAACAACTGCTCCTTTTTCAAACGAGAGCGTACCCGAAACGGTATGCAGAACGGAAGGCACCTTCTCGAACACCGGCTCGATCGAAAGCGTCTTGCCAACTCTGGGAATGTTGCAAACGGTTTCGCCCTTTTCGTTGCGGGACACTTTATAAAAGCTTTCGCGGCCGTTGATCTTCAGTCCGGTAAGCAGATATCCATCTTCAGCCGTGAAATACACGTTCACGCTCTGCTCTACGGGCAGATACTGACTGTAATCCGACCTGACGGTCACAGTGCCGTGCTCATAATAGCCGATATCGACTTTAGCGCAGGCGGAATCGATCATGCCTGCGATTTTGTCCGCATCGGTCGAATATTCTATATCGGAATACGTCGTCTCGCAGCCCCACATATGAAAACCGGGTACGCCGGGATTGGTTTCAAAATGGGCGATAAAATCATACGCGACGTACTCCCCGTCCACAAAATAAAAGAAATTTCCGCCCTTTCTGACAACAGTCAGCTCGGACGTAAGCGTCTGAGAAAATGCGGTCGGTACGGTAGCGCCCGAGTTTACGCTTACGTTGCTGGTGCTGCCGAGGTCAATGTGGAGATCCGCCGCGCCGCCGGACGGATAAGCGAACATGGGATTTACCGACTGCGAAAGGCTTTGCGCCGCAACGAAGCCTGCGCGCGGCCAATCGTCGTTTTTATACGCGCCGAACGTTATGTCCGCGGAAAATATGTAATCCAAAGCGGGAGCGGCCTTATAATATATGCGTCTGTTGCCGCCGCCGGAAAAAACGGTGCCGGCCTCTCTGTCATATACCCAGCCGTAGCTTTTTTTGCCGTAGCCGTCAAGCGCGTCTCCCACTATGTCGCCCGGCCTGTCCTCGTCGCTTACAGTCGGACCGTTATCGAACGAATAATCCGGAAGCGCGGTATTCGCGCCGCCCGCGCACGCCGACAACGTAAACGCCGCGGCAATAAGCGCAACCAAAAGCGTCAATATAAAAATCGATTTTCTTTTCATATCGTTATTCTCCTGTCCTTAAAGGGTCTTGCCCAAAAGGCATATATCCGAAACGGAAATCCCGGCGTTCTTTTCGCCGTCCTCGCCGACGTCGGAATACTTGGCGGAAATTTTGATTTTAATCTTGCTTACAACGATCGGATTGAATTCCGCGGTTGCCGAGCCGCCGGGGCGCATGACAATTTCCTCGTCGCATATATCGCGCTCCAGAACGGGTAAATCGTTTATAAATGCGACGCCCTTGAATTCCTTGCCGTCTTTATCCGTTATGCTCTGCTCCAGCGTGAATTCTATGCTGTCGATTTTGGTAAACGCTCTGTAATAGTCGTAGCTGTTGTAAATCATCACCGCGCGCAGCTCAACCGGCGTATCGAAAGTCAAAGTGATTTCCGTTTCCTTGGATGAACGGAATTCCATGTCGTAATTCAGCGCGTCGTCAGGATCCGCTTTGCTGCCGGAAAGATAAGCGTAATTGCGTATCTGAACTACGCCGTCGGTAAGATATTTTTCCGTCCCCTTGACTGCGTTGGTAGCCTTTACGGACGCAAGCGGGGCAAGATTTTTATAACCGCTTATTTTTTCGGGAAGAGGCTGCACCGCCCAGGTCGGGCCGTTTACGTGCATCATGTCAAACGTAACGTCCTGACCGTCGATTTTGACCGTAGCCGAATCCTCCAAAAACATTACGGGAGCCATTCCCATGGCGCGGTCGCCGCCGCCGACGCGGTTGACGTGCTCGTGATACACCATCATAAGCTGATCGCCCACCTCCACGAAACAATTATGTCCCGTACCGGAAATATTGTTCCACTGCCAGTCGGCCGACAGAATAGGATTGCCCTGCTCCACGCCGGGCTTGACAAACGTGCCCAAAGGAGATTTTCCTACGGCCACGTTGACGCGATAGGAGCTGTCGTTAAAGCCGAAGGTCGAATATGTCATATAATAAATGCCGTCGCGGTAGTACATATGAGGAGCCTCGACTACGATGCTGCCGTCCTGATCGGCAAAATCCTTTTCGGTTGCGTCCACAGACGTTTTCTGATACGCCACCAGATAGGAAAGCGTATCGTAATCGGGCGTTACCGGATCCTTCATCTCCATGCCCCAGATTTCCGGAGTGCCGGGATTTCGCGCCTCGGAAGCAAAATAGAGATAAAGCTTTCCGCTTACCGGGTCGGTATAGGGACTGTCTCTTATACACATCTGACGCTGCCTGCCG
>USBU01000146.1 GCA_900553005.1 uncultured Eubacteriales bacterium
AAGAGACAGGCCGGCTCCTTAGGAGCGATGATGCAAACGGCCCGTATATATTTTGAAACGGCCGAGCTTATGGCCCTTACCGTAGCGACCGTATTGGTTTCTCTGTTGCTGGAAGGCGTCGTTTACGCGCTTTTGAAACTGACCTTTTCCGACTGGAAATAGCGATTCGGCCGCGCCAGTCGATTTGAAAAAAACAATCTGAAACAAAAGAAGAATATTTGCGCTTAAAAAAACAGTGCGTTAAATTAAAAAGCCGCGGCGGCTGCTACGTCAGCGGCTTTTATCTTATCTAAGCTAAAGCTTGCCGATAGTTTTTTGCAAAATTTTAGGTCAAGAATCATTTGCGCTGAACGGCAAACAGATAAACGCCCGGACAAGATAAAAACGGATAATTCAAAAAAAGTTTGACAAGCCGATGATACCAGCCTAAGCCGCCCGACGTACAAGCCGCTTTTTCTCATCCGCCCAAAAGAGCCGGTTTACTTGCATTTTAAAAATTTTTAACGGGTACGGTCGCTTGAAAGCGCTGTCGCTATCTGCATGCCGTAAAACGATCTGCCGTAAAACCCGTCATGCCGTCTTGGCCGATTTACGGCGCAGAAAACCTTATCGCGCGCCCGAAGCCGTTATTTTGTTGCGAAAAAGGTTTTTTTGTGATAAAATACCGTTAAGAAGTTTACGTTCGGAGTCTTTTATATGGAAACCCGTTTGGAAAGTTTAAGCGAATCTGACGAGGCCGTAAAGGCGTTCGTAGCGGCGTGCAACAGCATGTGCGACGCTAAGTTCCTTTTAAGCGAAAGGAAGATTTCCGACCTTATGCAGACCATAGCGGCCTACCCGAGGCTATACGAAATCTTTAAAAACGCGCTTCAAGGCTATAACCGGCAGGCCGAATTTCATAAATCCAAAACCAAAGTGGGCGGAAGAAGCAAGCTTGTGCCGCCGCAGAATCAGACGAAACTGATCGCTTACGTGTTTTGTCTGCTGCTGGAAATCGATACCGGAAAGCGCGCTTTAAGAGAGTTTTTAGACGAATTTTTTTACCACACCAATCCAAACGAGGAATTTGCGCTGTTCTGCTCGGCGCTGATAGTCCCCTTCCGCGACGTCACCGAATACGTATTTTATAACGGCGCCGAATCGTATCTCGAGGACGACGCCGTTGACCTTACCTTACGGGAAGCGGTAAAACAGCTACTGCAGGAAATGAACACCGCAGTCAACGAAAGCGTCGTAATATCCATGGAGACGAAACAGGATCTTTTTCTGTTGGCCAAGGCTATAGAAAGCGCGCTGACGCCAAACCGGATAGACCTGATTAAACCGCTGCTGACCGGGTACAAAAACACCGTTAATTCCTGCCTGATTCGAGAAAAGCTTACGCCGTATCTGGATAAGCTTTACCGCGTATTTACAGTCAGCGAAATCTTTTGAAACGGACGGGTTATCATACGGCTGTTAAAACTTTGCGTTTAAAATTTTTTCAAATAAGTTTACGCGCTTTTGCCGCGCAGCAATAAAAACAGCCGTAAATCAATACAGATTATATGATAAAACCGGCAAAGCCGCGGAATTAAATCGATTCCGCGGCTATTTAAATACAATTATTTCTTACTGTATCTGTTTTTCAGCGGCTCAGCCCGAAAAGCTACGCCTCTACAGCTCCCTGAATAACAATCTGCTCGCCCGTCACGGCCGCTCCCGTTTTTCCGTCAGAGGCTTTGTTGTTGCCTAAACTGTTCATTCCGCTGCCCTTGCCTCCTTTAGCGCCGCCCGCTCCGCCGACTGCCGTAAGGGGCTTACCGGATGAAATATTGACGTAAACCGCACCCGCGGATATACCGTCGCCGCCCGCTCCGCCGTTGCCGCCGTGCCCGCCCTCGTTAATATACATGCCCAAAAGCTTTTTAGCCTCTCCGCCGTTGCCGCCGTCGCTGCCGCGGCCGCCGTATGCGGAAAAGCCCTCCTCTCCGCAAAAAACCGCGCGCGGAGCCCTGACTCCGCAGCAGCCCTTTCCGCCGTTTTCTCCGGTCAGTCCGAATCCGCTGGACGAATAGCCGTCGGCCGATTTGCCGTGAACGGTATTACTTCCGCCCGTGACAGAATTTTCAATCTGAACGCGCTCCTCGCCAAAGCCCGTCATATCCTTAAACAGCGAACGCACGACTACCTCCGCCACGCCGGGCAGTTCTATGTCCGACTGAGTGTAAATTGCGTCGTGATTATCTATCCCTACGATATTGGCTCCCTGAAACTCGAAAATTACCGCGTCCGTCCTCTGCTCGATCTCAAAGCTCATTCTTTTGGACGAGTCATAAGTATAGATCCTTACAAGCCCGACTGCCGGCGGCACGATAAACTTGAATTCGGTCGTCGGCATAGCGACGCCGAAATTCAAAAAATATCCGCGGCTGCTTTCGGACAGCCTTACAGTATAGCGCTGCCGATTATATGAGGTATCTAGCGTTACCGAAGAGTCGTCGTTTTGCGCCAGATTATATATATCGGTATCAGTAATTTCCGTAAGCTCCGTCGGATCCGCCCGGCGAAATACGGATACCGTAAAATCCGAATCCTTAAATTCCCCGCTGTCCTGCGCCGCCACCGCCTTTACCTTTACGTCGGCGTCAACGGACTTATCCAATCTGTATCCGCAATCGGTCTGCTCCGGCAGTTCCTCTCCGTTTACGGAAACAACGTAACCTTCCGCGCCCGCAACCTGCTCCCAATACACGTAATCGTCAAGCAAAACGCATTCCGGCAAGGCCAGCTTTTCACGTTTATCAAAAATATTGTCGCACCCTGTCGCCGCGGCGCAAACGAACGCCGACATCATCGCACACAGTAAAATACTGATTGATCTTTTCATTGCCGCTCCTCCCCGAAGCTTCCTCTTAAAGCGGTTTTTTCGCCGGCGGCCGCGCCCGCTCCGTCCTTGCCGTCCGCACCGTCGGTCCTGTTGTTTATAAGTCCTCCGTTGACGGTATCGCCGCGTTTACCGCCCGCGCCGCCCTTTCCGCCCGCAGCCGAAAAGGCGCCCTTAAGCATAAACAGCTTAACCTCGTCCGCCTTTATTGCGTCTCCGCCGTTGCCGCCTCTGCCGCCGCTGCCCACGCAGTTTATGCCGCTTGCGTTGCCGCCCTTTCCACCGTTGCCGCCGTTGCCGCCGGCAAAAACGGCGTCGCCCTCGCTTATAATATAGACTGATTTCCCTCTGACGGCGCTGCCTCCGTCCGCGCCCGCGCCGCCTGTCCCGCCGTGCTGAAACATGGCGGAATTTTGTCCGTTTGCGCCGGAGGGCGGCAGATAACCGCAATAAATCGCATTATAGCTGCCGAACAGCTTTATGATAACGCTTCCTTCCGACTCAGACGCATCCTCGCCGTAAGCTATGGTATTTTCAACGTCCGCATTGCCCTGAAGGATAATATTCTCAAGCTCGAACTCGATATCCGCCTGCCGCTTTTGTATGACGAAATTAGCGTTTACGGTCGTGCGTCTGTCGGCAAGAATGCTCACCTTCTTTACGGACGCGGCAAGATTGATCGCTTTATTAAAGGTATCGCGGACCACGTCCGAGCCGCGGTAATCTATCACAAGATGCTGCGCCGCAGAAAAATAGCTCTCGTCGGAGGTCTGCTCCGCCTCAAACTGCTCCGCGGAAGCGTAAGTCTTTTCGCTCAGCTCGGGCACGGAATAGGTAAATTCGGCTATTTTCTTGTCTTTGCCGTTCATGTAGGAATACAGGCCTATCGAATGATTACCGGCCGCAAGCCTAAAAATATAAGCGTTGTCCGCCGTGTCGGCAAGCAGAGTTTCCCCGTCGTAAATTTTATAACCCGCCTCGCCGGCAACGGCGTCCCAGGTCAAAGCGTTGTATGTAAGAACGTATCCGCTCTTGCCGCATCCGAAAAAAAGTACGCAGACAAAAACGGCAACCAAAACCGCGGACGTCCGTTTCAGTTTCGTCATGAATCAAAATCCTCCGTAACAGCATCATATGCGCTTAATATTATATCTGTCTCTTATACACATCT
>USBU01000147.1 GCA_900553005.1 uncultured Eubacteriales bacterium
CGAGATGTAGCTCCGTCTCGTGGGCTCGGAGATGTGTATAAGAGACAGCAAATATGCTTTTGCTACCGGACGGCACGATACGATAGGCATAGACTGCGTCGCCATGTGCGTCAACGATATCGTTTGTCAGGGTGCAAAGCCTCTTCTTTTCCTCGACTACATAGCTTTAGGTAAGCTGGTGCCCGAAAAGGTGGCGCTTATCGTCAAGGGAGTGGCGGAGGGCTGCCGTCAGGCGGGCTGCGCGCTCATCGGGGGCGAGACCGCCGAGATGCCCGGCTTTTATACGCTTGACGAGTACGATATCGCCGGTTTTTCTGTGGGCATAGCCAAAAGGAATAAGGTCATAAACGGAGCCTCGATAAAAAAAGGCGACTGCCTTATAGGTTTAAGGTCGTCCGGCGTGCATTCCAACGGATATTCGCTTGTTAGAAAACTTTTCCCCGTTGACGACAAGGCGACCTTCGAGTATTGCGACGCGATAGGCGGCGTGCCCGCGGACGTGCTTCTTACGCCTACGCGCATTTACGCCAATACCGTGCTCCGTCTTTTGGAGGCGGCGGAGGTCAAGGGCATAGCGCATATTACCGGCGGCGGCTTTATAGAGAATATTCCGCGCATACTTCCCGCAGGACTGGCCGCGCAGATAGACCGCGGATCGTATGAGCTGCCCGCACTTTTCAAGGAGCTTCAGCGCCGCGCGGATATTTCTTACGAAAAAATGTGCAATACCTTTAATATGGGCATAGGCATGGTCATAGCCGTGGATAAGGCTGACGCCGATAAGGCGATGAATAAGCTGGCAGAGCTTAACGAACAGCCCGTTGCCCTGGGACGCGTAGTCGAGGGCGAGGGCGTGATTCTATGAAGCGCCTGTGCGTATTCGCCAGCGGCTCCGGTTCTGACTTTCAAAGCGTGATAGACGGGGTTAAAAGCGGTCTTATAGACGGTAAGATAGAGCTTTTGGTCGCATCCAAGCCCGATATTTACGCTGTCGCGCGCGCCGAAGCGGCGGGCATACCTTACGTCGTATTCCGCAAATCCGACTATCCGTCGGCCGAAAGCATGTACGAAGCGCTTATTCCGCAGCTTAAGGACAGAGGGATTGACCTTATTGTGCTTGCGGGATATCTTACGGTGCTTACGCCAAATATAGTGTCGGCTTTCCGCGGCAGAATAATCAACATTCATCCTTCGCTTATTCCTGCGTATTGCGGGGACGGCTATTACGGAATGCGCGTACATCGCGCGGTTATAGAAAACGGCGAAAAGTTTTCGGGAGCTACCGTGCATTATGTGGACGAGGGGACGGACACCGGCGAGATAATAGCGCAGGAGCGCGTGCCGGTTTACGAATCGGATACTCCCGAAACCCTGCAGGCAAGGGTGCTGGAGCTGGAGCACCGGCTTCTGCCCGAAACCGTCGCAAGGCTGTGCCGGGAGCTGAAGTGAATTTTATGATTAGTCGCGCAAAAGCGCGGCGCAGGTGACAAAAACCGGCTGCGCGGCAGTAAAAAACGCAGGTCCGCTTTATCTTAGTCGGTTTGATCAATCAGTAAAAATCGTCATGAGGAGATACTTAGGTTATGAAAAAGAGAGCACTTATAAGCGTATCGGATAAGACGGGCGTCGAGGCCGCCGCCAAACGGCTGGAGGCGTTGGGCTACGAGATAGTTTCCACCGGCGGAACGGAGACGGCGCTGAAAAAAGCGGGCGTAAAAACCGTAAACATAAGCGATATTACGGGTTTTCCGGAATGTCTTGACGGCAGAGTAAAGACTCTGCATCCGGCGGTGCACGCCGGGCTTTTGGCCATGCGCTCCAATCCGGAGCATATGGCTCAGCTTGAAAGACTGGGAGTAAATACGATCGACGTGGTCATAGTCAATCTGTATCCGTTCAAGCAAACGGTAATGAGGGGCTGCGATTTTGCCGAGGCCGTGGAGAATATCGATATCGGCGGGCCCACGATGCTGCGTTCGGCGGCAAAGAACTATCAGGACGTCGTGGTTTTGGTAGATCCCGCAGATTACGAGAAAACGCTGTCCGAGCTGGAGTCGGGCGCCGTATCGCTCGAGACCAGAAAGTATCTTATGTATAAGGTGTATCAGCATACCGCGGTTTACGATACGTTGATATCCGGTTACCTTGCAAAGCAGCTTAATATCGAGTTTCCCGATCAGCTGACGCTTGCATACGAGAAAAAGGAGCAGATGCGCTACGGCGAAAATCCTCATCAGAAGGCCGCGGTTTACAAAGAGGCCATAGAGATAACGAATTCGCTCATCAGCGCCGAGCAGCTTAACGGCAAGCAGCTTTCGTACAACAATATCAACGACGCCAACGGCGCGGTGGAGCTTTTGAAGGAATTTGACGAGACGACCGTCGTTGCCGTCAAGCACGCCAATCCGTGCGGAGTGGCCAGCGCTTCTACCGTTTTAGATGCGTACAAAGCGGCTTACGAGGCCGATCCGGTTTCCATATTCGGCGGGATTGTCGCGGTTAACGCGTGCGTGGATAAGGCTACCGCGGAGGAAATGGTAAAGATTTTCCTGGAAATTGTCATTGCGCCCGATTATACCGACGAGGCCGTGGAGGTGCTTAAAAGAAAGCCCAATTTAAGAGTGCTTAAGCTTAAGGATGTCGCTAAACCCAACGCGCCCGGAGCGCTGGAGTTTAAAAAGGTTTACGGCGGACTTATCGTGCAGGAGGCCGATCGCGGCGTTTACGACGAAGCGAAGGTCGTCACTGAAACCGCGCCGTCAAAAGCGGAGCTTGAAACCATGAAGTTTGCCATGAAGGTGGTTAAGCATTGCAAGTCCAACGCCATAGTGCTTGCGCGCGGCAAATCCACGCTGGGCATAGGCGTCGGCCAGACAAATCGTATATGGGCGGCATGTCAGGCGGTAGAGCACAGCATTGGCGGCGCAGAGGGCGCGGTGCTCGCGTCCGACGCGTTTTTCCCGTTCTCCGACTGCGTGGAGGAGGCGGCAAAGGCCGGCGTAAAAGCGATTGTTCAGCCCGGCGGCAGTATACGCGACGAGGACAGCATTAAGGCCTGTAACGAACACGGTATCGCCATGTGCTTTACCGGCGTCAGACATTTTAAACATTGATTGATCCGGAGCAGAAATGAAAATTTTAGTGATAGGCGGCGGCGGCAGAGAACACGCAATCGTCAAAAAGCTTAAGGAAAGCAAAAAAACCGAGGCGCTTTATTGTTTGCCCGGCAACGCCGGTATTGCCGAGGACGCGGTCTGCATCGACGGCAAGCCTATCGATTTTGACCGCATTATTTCGGCTGTCGGCGAATATGGCATTGATCTCGTTTTCGTCGCGCCCGACGATCCGCTCAGCTTAGGGCTGGTGGACGAGCTTAACAAAAGGGGAATCCGGGCTTTCGGGCCTGTTAAGGCGGCGGCTCGGCTGGAGGGCAGCAAGGCGTATTCCAAGGACTTCATGCTCCGCCACGGAATACCCACCGCAAAGTACGAGTGCTTTTCCGATTACGATAAGGCGCTGGATTACGTAAAAAAATCGGATTACCCGCTTGTTCTTAAGGCGGACGGGCTGGCTCTTGGCAAGGGCGTGCTTATCTGCAGCACGCTTGCTGACGCCGAGGACGGATTAAAGCGTCTGATGCTCGACCGAGCGTTCGGCGACAGCGGAAGCACCGTGGTCGTGGAGGAGTTTCTTACCGGCCGCGAGGTTACCGTGCTTGCGTTTACTGACGGAAAAACGGTTAAGTGTATGCCTTCGTCCCAGGACCATAAGCGCGCTTACGACGGAGACAAAGGACTTAATACCGGCGGAATGGGCGCCTTTGCTCCGTCTCCGTATTTTACTCCCGACAAACTGGCTGAAGCCGAGCGTACTATTTTCAGGCCCACGATCGAGGGCTTGCAGTCGGACGGAATTACTTATAAGGGAGTAATTTATTTCGGACTGATGATGACGGCTGCGGGCGTAAAGGCTGTCTCTTATACACATCTCCGAGCCCACGAGACGGAGCTACATCT
>USBU01000148.1 GCA_900553005.1 uncultured Eubacteriales bacterium
AGATGTAGCTCCGTCTCGTGGGCTCGGAGATGTGTATAAGAGACAGGTATACGACAGAGCATCCAGCAAAAAATATATCGTTTGCCGTACCGTAAAAAAACAGCGAAAAAAGCGGCTCCTCCAGCAAACGAAAAAGCTCCTTCAGATACATTCCGCACATAAGCGCAACGGCGGCAAGAAAAAACGGCAGCGCGCTTCTTCTTTCTTCCCGATCGGGATTTATGCCGATAAACGGCTTTTTTATTTTTTCTTCCGATTCAATCATAGCGTAATTATATCATACAGGTCCGCGGCAAACAACCGTATTTCGGCCGCAAAGTAAATTTCATCTTTTCAACACGGCCAAGTCAGTATAAAAGCCTTGCGGAGGGCGGAACGCTTACCGCCGCGTCCGCGCTGCCCTTTATCGTAAAATTGCGGTTAAGCAGATTCTGCTCCGGGACAAAATAGATGCGCTTGCCGCTCCATATAGTTTCGCAGTCGGAGCTGAAAAGTCTGTCCTTGAACATCTCGTCCACGAGTCCCGCGCTCAGATGAACTATTGCGGTAGTGTAACTGCCGTCGGCAAAAAGCCGTTTTAAGCCCGCCTTGATTTTGCGCGCAACGTAATCCACGGAATGAGCGTGCGCGTCCCCGTTGCAGAACGGGCATTTATCAAGAAGCACGGTGCTCAATTCCTTACCGACCTTTTTGCGCGTGATTTCCACAAGCCCCAGCGCGGACATGCCGATCACGCGCGTTTTTGTACGATCAAACAAAAGCTCCTTCTTAAGCGCCTCCACGACGGCGGCTTTATGCTCCTCAAGCGTCATATCGATAAAATCCACGATTATTATTCCGCCGATATTGCGCAGCCTTATCTGTCGGGCAACCTCTCTCGCCGCGTCGAGATTAGCTTGAAAAACCGTTTCCTCATGGTTGGTTCCGCGGGCGAACTGCGCGGTGTTTACGTCGATTACGGTCAAAGCTTCTGTATAGTCGAATACCAGTGACACGCCGCTTTTCAGTTTGACGCGCCTGTCGAGAAGCTTGTCCACCTCTCCAAGTATATTGAACGCATCGAACATATCGTACTGTCCTTCGTACAATCTTACTTTGTCGTAAAATTTTATGTTGCGCTCTTTAAATCCGTTTACAAGCGACCGAACCGTTGCCGCGTCATTGCATACTATAGCCTCTATATTAGAGCTGAGCATATCGCGCACGGTACGGAAAATCAAGTCGCCGTCGCTGTAAACGCGCGCCACGTCGTCCGCGGCGTTATACGCGTCAAGCACCTTTTTCCAAAGCTCGAATAAACGCTTGACTTCCTCGGCAATTTCGGCGCGCTTTGCCTCGAGACATGCCGTCCGCGCTATAAATCCGCCGCCGGACGGCTTTAAACGCGTTAGATATTTAGTCAGTCTGTCACGAATTTCCGGATCCGTAATCTTATTGGAAATCCCCACAAAATCAAGCGTAGGGAGAAAAATCACATATCTGCCCGGTAAAGTAATGGTAGTGGAAAGGCGAGCGCCCTTATTGCCGATTTCCTCCTTGGTGGCCTGAACCATTACGTAATCGCCCTCTTTAACGTCGAGAAGCTTGGGAATTACTCCCGCGTCGTCAAAAACAGACTTATGCCCCAAGGTCTCCTCCACCGAAAGAAAGCCGTTTCTTGCGCTGCCGAAATTGACAAAAGCGGACTGCAGTCCCGTAAGCATATTTACAACCTTGCCCTTATATATATTTCCTGTTATATAAGAAGCGTCCTTGTCTTCTACATAGTATTCTTTCAGCCTGCCGGCCTCTACCAACGAAACGCTGGACATGTAAGACTCGACATCTATTAAAATCAATCCTGTTTTCACCGCTTTTGACACCGAAATAAAATTTGTTCTGCGCGAATATTATAGCATATTTCCGCGTCAATAACAACGAATTTCATGTCAAAATAGCCAATATCGTTTTTTTAGAACGTATTATGCCTGTATTTAAACGTTTTTTTTCGCAACTAAAACGTTTTTTTCCTCTATCAACTGCGCCGCGGTGCCGGCAAACGCCGATGCGGACAAGCCTTCCAGTTCCGTCTCGGATATACGCGCCAGAGTTTGCATGTTTCCGTCCACAATACGAAACTCGGTATAATAATTTGAATTAAGCGCGCGGAAAAACATACGCGCCGGCGCGTCGCCGCGCAATATAACCTCCTGCACCTTAAGCCCCTTCATCGTCCTTCCGCCGCGCGCAGACAGCTGATACAGCCGCTGATAAGCGCATCTGTTGTCAGGTATAACCGTAGACAGCAGAATAAACGCCGACATCGAAGCGAAGGAAAGGTTAGCCCCGTAAAAACAGGAAGCGACAAACAATCCCGCAAAAACGGCGCTTACGGCATAACCGGCTATGCGCAGTCTTTTATAAGCCGTCTGACGATTTATTCTTCTTGACGCCGCCGCGAGAGTAATGCGTCCGCCGTCGAGAGGATATACGGGCAGCAGATTGACGGCGGCAATCGACATATTAGCGTAAGCGAAATTTTCAGTAAAATAATAAGACGCGGGTATAAGCCACCAAAGCGAAAGACAAAGCACGGCCAAAATTATATTAAGAGCCGGACCGGCCGCCGCTATGCGGCACTCATCCTTCCAGTCCGCACCCTCAAATTCGCCTATAAGCGCCGCCCCGTAAGGCATAAGACGAAATTCGTTTAGAACGTATCCAAGCCGCCGGGCGCACTCGGCATGAGCCATCTCGTGAAACACCACTGCCGCAAAATAGGATACAAACTGGCCGAAAAAGCCGAAAAACGTCATAATCAGCGCGAGAATATATACGAAAACGGAAACGCGTATTTTCAAGCCTTTTCCTCGTCTCCGTAAAAATAAGAGGCTATTTCACTGTAACCGAGCTCCTCGTCCCCGTTAAGTCCGACATCGTATTCGACCGCTCTTCTGACATAATCCCCAGCGTCCCTCAGCGGCTGAAAGCCGGTCCACTTTCCGAGAAAAAGCAGCGCTACGATCGCCGCGGCGCAAACGGTTCTTACCGCAAGTGAAAACAAATATCCGCGAGACTTTTTCTCGGCAGGTTCTTCCGCGGTCCTGACAACAGCATCGACCTTGGATATTCCGTCGTATTTACCCATACCGCCTCCCGTTTTAATATATTAAACGAGCAGTCCCGTTATGACGGAACGGCCGGCAAAAATATCGGGCCTTTGACTAAGCGCATATATTTTATACAAAAAAATAATCGACGGGCGTTTTAGGGCTGACGGAAAAAAGCGCCGGCAACCCAATCGGCATGTGACAAAATAGGCGCAAAGCGCTTAAACAAGCATTCTTCCTATATCTATCAGTCTGTCCGTTACGGCCTTGACGGTAAGTATATACTCGCCGTTTTCGGTAATGTCGATATAAACCTTAAGATCATCCGCGCCCAGATACATATAATTAGTCAAAAGACGATACTGCTCCGACTTCAATACGCGCAGCATACTTTCAATTGCGGAAACCTTGTCCTCCATAACTACTTTTTTCAGTCTCTGCTTGACCTGACCGTTGCTTTTTACGGGCATAAAAATTACCTCCGAAAAAATTAAACTATTTTGCGGATACGGCGCTTTATACCGCCTAAAAAACCGCGGTATTTGCTTTGCGCATCGTATATCAATCCGCTACCGAAATGCAAGTTTTTGCAAAGCATTTCGGTCGCTCTGTAGCCCTCGCTGCGCTTGTGCGGAGGCAGCGACAGACTGCTTAAAATATTGATTTCATCGTCCTCCGGCACCGCGCCCAGAAGCGGCACGCCAAGCATTTCCCTCACGTCGTTTGCGGTTACGCTTTCGCCTGAATATTCCATGTCTCCGCGCACCCGGTTGAGCACCGCGGTAATCTTTTTAAGCTCGTAGCTTTTCAGCAGCTTTATGACTTTGCCGGCGTCGCGCCTGTCTCTTATACACATCTCCGAGCCCACGAGACGGAGC
>USBU01000149.1 GCA_900553005.1 uncultured Eubacteriales bacterium
AAGCAAGAGCCTCCGGAACAGTATCGAGAAAATCAAGCTCGAAGGGCGCGGCGCTTTTATGCACCAGCGCGCCGTATCCGCCTATAAAATCTATTCCGATATCCTCGGCAACCTTATCCATAGCCGCGGCGATTTCCAGATACCCGCCGCTGGCCGCTCCGATAAGACTTACCGGAGTTACGGAGACGCGCTTGTTGACTATGGGCACGCCGTACTCTCCGGCGATCTCGTCGCCGGTCGCCACCAGTCCCTTAGCCAAACGGTAAATCTTATTGTAAACGCGCTCGGCGGTCTCGGCCTTGCTGTCCGAAATGCAATCGAAAAGCGACACCGCCATCGTAATCGTGCGGACGTCGAGATTCTGATTATCAATCATCTGGATCGTTTCGTAAATTTCGTTTTTATTAAGCATGATACGTTAAATCCTGTGCATGGCGTTAAAAATGTCCTCGTGCTGTATCCTTATATTGACGCCCACGCTTTTCCCCAGCGCGTCAAGCCTTTCCGCGACGGCGGAAATAGAGCCGGACGAGGAAACGTCCACAAGCATCATCATGGCAAAATAATCCTGAAGTATAGTCTGAGAAATGTCCTCGACGTTGACGCCCATCTCGCTTAACAAACCGGAAACTTTTGCGATTATTCCTACTTTATCCTTGCCGATTACCGTTACGATAGCCTTCATTGCTCATTGCCCTTCCTTTTTTCAGTCGATGACGCCGCCGCGCCGGATGCCGCGGCCGAATTTAGATTTTCGTAAACGCCGTCCATATCCAGCTCGTAAGCCACGAGTATATTGGCGTGCGTAATGAACTTTATCCTGTCGCCGGGCGAAAACGCGGGCAGACTGTGGGTGCGCTCCACTAAAATTTTACGTTCGGTTATATCGTCGCGCTTCAAAGGCGGACAGTTCAGCATTATAGAATAAAAATAAACGCCGTTTTTTTCGGTAATGCTGCGGTCCGTGTCTATAAAAACTCCCGAGCCGCGCTCCTTGATGCCTCGTCCCATGTCTGTCAGCATACGGCAGTAACGGGAAGTCAGCTTGTATTTTATTGAAAAAAAGAACACCGATCCGCACGAGAACAGCACTGACAGCACAATGCTTGTCACCATAAACGGAATATGCACGGCGCGGCTGCGCGAAGTATAAATCATTACGCAATTTATAACTATCATGACTATGACGGCAGCAAGAAAAACTCCCAGCGCCGTAAACCAATACGCAAGCAGTCTTTTCTTCAGGGCAAAGGCCTCTTTTTTTTCCTTTTCGCTGAATACCGCGGTCACTTTTACCGTCCTTATATTATCCGCAAACTGCGGATTTAACCGATTTTAACGATTTTTTGCGAAAAATACGGCTATACGCTGATTATTATAACACACTTTACGCTTAACTCAAAACATTTTATAAGCTTTTTTTGCGAAAAAAGCTTGTTTTTTGCGCCGAAGCCCGCCTTTACACCGTAATTAAACAATATTATGGCCAAAAAGGCTTAAAATATCTTACTGCCCTCGTCCGCCGTAGCCGGCAGAATCCGCACTACGGAGGGAATCCTCTCAATAAGCTCTCCGCGGTGCGTGATCACGCCGACCAAAGTATCGCGGGAAAGCGCTTCCAGCGCCGACATGACAGTATCGAGCGCGTCGGGACTTAAAGTGCCGAAGCCCTCGTCGATAAAGAAAAAGTCGAAATTTTTATTCTTTGACAGCTCCTCTGAAATCGCTATTGCAAGCGACAGAGAGGCAAGAAATGTCTCGCCGCCCGAAAGAGTCTTTACGCCGCGCCGCTCGTTGCCGGAGAGAAAATCACGGACGAAAAATTCTCCGCTCTCCTCATCGTATTCCATGCTGTACTTGCCCGACGTAAGCGCGCACAACCTTTCGGAAGCCGCCGCGGTAAAATCCTTGATGTATTCGGCGGCGACGAATTCCGAAAAGGCGTTTTTATTGAACAGCTTGACAAAAAGCGAATACCTATCATGCCTTTTATCGGCTTCCGCTTTTTCCTTTTCGATTTTTATTCTTTCAGCCAGGTCTTTATTAAGCCGTTCCTTTTTTTCGGCCAGAGTACCCAGCGCGCCGTTTGCCTCGTTAAGCTCTTTACTCTTTTTATCGGAGGCGTTTTTTTTCTCAGCCGCTTCCGCTTCAGTCACGGCCGGACAGTCCTTAAGCCCGCTTTTCAGCTCCCTCAGACTGCCGTTTATCTCGCTGAGCTTTGCGTTAATATCCCTTACCGCGTCATCGTAACCCTTTTTATCTTTACTGAACTTTTCGCGCTCCTCGTCGAGATCTCCGATTTCCTTTTCAAGACGCTCCGCCTCCTTCCGAGGATTTTCTCCCGCCTTTTCGGCAAGCTTTTCCCGTCTTGATTTTAAATCGGCTTCATCCTGTTTTACCCTTTCGGCGCAATCGTCCGAAGCCTGTTTTTTCAGTGTGAAATCATGCTGCTTGTCCTTAAGCCCGGCCTCAAGCCTTTCGCGCTTATCGGTTAGCTCCGCCAGCTTTTTCAGCGACTCCAAGCTTTTTTCGGCGCCGATTTTGTCGAAACCCGCGCAGTACTCGGCTTTTTCCTTATATTCGGCGCGCTTGCGCTCAGCATCCGTGCGAGCAGAATTGATACGCTCGGTCAGCGCGGCAAGCGCCTTGCCGGACCGCTCGGCGTCCTTTTTCGCTTTTTCTGCCGCCGCGTAAGCTTTGTCGCGCTCTTCCTTAAGCGAATCGAGTTCCTCGGATTCGGCGGCCTCCAGTCTGTCTATTTTGCCTCCGCATACGGGACACTCGTCCCCCTCTTTAAGTCCCGATTTAACAAGCGCAAGAGCGTTAAGTCTGGCCGCGTCTTCGTAATAGAGCGCGGCTTTTTTTGCCTCCGCATCAAGCTTTTCGGCGGTATTTTGCAGCTCCTTGTCGGCGGGCGCGGTCCTTTCCCATTCCTCCAGCAGCTTACGATGCGTTTCCTCGGCTTCTTCAAGACTGCGACGCGATCTTTCAGCCTCGGCTTCTGCCTTGGCAAAATTGTCGATTACGTTTTGACATTCCGCTGTTTTTTTCACGCAGACGCTTTTAACGTCCCCCGACGCGCCTATACCGCCGAGTCCCGCGGCGGACAAAGCCGATTCCATTTCTCCGTTGCACGCGGCAAGCTCCGCCTCCAAATCGGAGACAAGCTTTCCGGCGGCGTCAGCGGCCCTTCGTTTTTCTTCCGCTTCCACGGAAAGAGATTTAAGCTCGGCTTCCTTTTTATCCAGCTCGGCGCTTTCCTCCGCGACCGCCTTAAGCTCCTGCCGCCGTACAACAAGACCGTCGCGGCCCTTCTCGCGCAAGGCCAAAGCCTCCTCGCGCGCGTCAAGCTGCCTTTTGCATTCTGCGCCCTTTTCCAAGCGCTTATTCTGGTCCGCAAGCTCCTTTTCCGCGGCGGCAATCTTGCTTTTGATTTCAAGCTGACGCTTATATTCCTTAGCCTGCTCAGCCGCGCGACTTGCCTGATCGGCAAGCTCCGCCGCGACTTTTTCAAGCTGCCGTTTCGTCTCCTCGGCGGCGGCACACTCTGCCGACAGAGCGTCCAACGCGGCCTTGGATACATCCGCGTATCCTTCAAGCATTTTGTTCAGCAAAACGGATTGTCCCTCGGCCTCCTTTGCCTTGGCGTTGAATTTGCTTTGCAGCCCTTCAAAGCGCTTTAAATCGAAAAGCTTGTTGATAAGCGCTACCCGGTCCGCCTTTTTGGCCTTTAAAAATCTTGCGAATTCGCCCTGCTGCAAAACGACTACGTTGGTAAATTCCTTAACCTCCAGTCCGACAGCGTCCTGTATTGCGGCAAACGCCGCCTCGCCCTCCGCGACAGGCTGACCGCCGCGGCTTAACAGCATACTGTTTTTACCCTGCTTGCGGCTTAAAACCCGCACGCTTTCATAACTGTCTCTTATACACATCTCCGAGCCCACGAGACGGAGCTACATCTC
>USBU01000150.1 GCA_900553005.1 uncultured Eubacteriales bacterium
CGAGATGTAGCTCCGTCTCGTGGGCTCGGAGATGTGTATAAGAGACAGAGATAAGGTGGAGCCGACCTTATATAACATTATTCGCCTTGTAAATATTTTGCATGTTACGTTTGAGGAGCTTACAGACGACGTCGATGATATATAGTTTTTAGACAGAGGGCGGCGTTTGGCAAGCGTTTACGGTAATTTTTATGCGGATGGTTCTTCGGTTGCGGCAGTATAAACTGTTGCCGCTTTAAGCGGAAAAACTATTTTGTATCATATTTCTTATGATAACGGCAAAAGCCGTATAAATAAAGCCGGTCCCAATTTAGCGGGCCGGCTTTAAAATGTTTTTTTGGCAATCTTTTGATATTATGTTGGGCTAATTCCGATTTTTTTGGGCGGGCTGTCCGCGGCTGGCTGTCGGCCGGCGACGCGGTAAAAACTAAATAACGGTTGCGCGTGGCGCTCGTGAACGATTTGCAAACAAGACTGAATACCGTTATGCACAAGTCGCGTTTATCATACTGAGTACGGAATATAATTGTGTTCTTTTAATTCATTCTGTATGGCGGCCGCAGTTCCGTTTTCGTTATTGTCAGTGAGCGTTGCGCTGAAGTCGATTGTAAGCAAGCTTTTCACTGTAGTGTTAAGCGCAAGCGATTTCAGCTGTTCGTCTGCGGTGTGGAAGATATCCAATGTCAGATCGCCGATCGCGTCGTCGGTCAGCTTGGACATATTAAGATTAAGCGTAAACTTATCCGCACCGTTGTACGAATATTTTTTAAATACGTCTTCTATGCCGGCGCCGGATCCGCCGGAACTTTCTTGATTCATGGCGTCGCGGATCAAATTTTCGTAGGTATCGCTTAATCTTATCATGCCAAGCAGGATATCGACTATATTGTCCGTAAACTGTGCGGTCGTATAGCTGGTGTATTCTTCGTGCGTAGTATATATATATTCAAAGAAGCCCAGCTTGCGCGTGCGGTATATATTCTTTATGTAAAACATTTCCGCGGAACCGTCGTAATACAGCGTCGCGGTACCGTCGTAATCTTTCCATGCCGAAAGCACATAATCGCGCTTCAGCGCCGCTTCGACGTAGGTGTTGCCGTTTATGATGTCTATGGAAATATCAAGATTTACTTTATCCTTTATATCTATAAAGCCCAGCAGGGAAAGATCGATTTTGCCCGAGAGCTTAAAATTACGGAACGCCGACGTATTTGCAAAGGTCTTAAGCAGCATATTGACAGAGGAGAAATCGCTTGAATTTTCGCCGGGAACATAATCGAAGCTGCCGGCAACGTCGCCGTCGGACAGATTAGACGCGTCTATCGCAAGAGCAATGGTATAGCTGTCGGCGGTGAATGCCGGCATTTCCAGCTTTAGACTGCCGTCTGCCGCGCTTAAAATAACGTTAAGAGAGGCGGGAAGGAAAGCCGCTGCTGATTTACCGTTGATATCGAGTATCAGTCTTTCGTCTCCGTCAAGCGTCAACGAGTTTATAAGCGCGGAAAAATCAAAGGCGAATTCAGGCAGCTTGCCGTCGTCGGGCATAGGTATAATGCCGTTTATAAGCTCCTGCAGCTCGGGAATGTTATCGTATATTTGTTTTAGCAGACCGAGCGTTTCGTCAAGTTTTTCAGTCGTAAAGATTCCCTCGACGCCGTTATAATTAAAATACGCTTGTTTTGAAAGCACATCGTACACAATTCTTAAATTATGGCTTTTGGAAACGACGGCGCCGTCTGCCGCAGTGGTGACGGCCGTAACCGTCATATCCGCGTTTATCTTAGTTTCTCCGCCTATTCCTCCTATGATGATGCTTCCTTTTTCGACGGTGTAAACGGTATCTCCGACTTTTACGCTTCCTGCAATGTTAAGCGAAAGATTTTGCGCGGTAACAAGACTGACTAAGGTATCGCCGTATATATCGACAAGCTGCTTCAGATCCGTGTAGCTTTCATCCAAGTTCAGGTCCTCGATAAGCTTAGCGGACGGAACGGCCGAGCACGTCGTACCGCCGATATCGACGGTCGCGCCGATAAATCGTAAATTACCGTCCTGCGTGTCGAAAACGAGCTCCGCGTCAATCCCCACGATATCTACCATAGCTTTAAGCTTTCCGTTTTCTTCGGCGGTTTTTAACGATGATAAAACGCTTTCAAGACTAATGTTTTTCAAAGCGCCGATATCAACGGCTCCAAGTATTCCGCCGTCTGAAATAAGCTTGTCGAAAACAGGACTAAGCTTATTTAATATATATTCTGCGTCGCTAAGGTTCATCATGACGCGCGCGCCGCCGTATGCCGCATATATTTTGCCCGCGTTGAAGTCGGCGGTGATCAGCGCGCCTGCGACGGAGGCGTTCATTCGCATGGAGAACAGATTAAAGGTTAAATCAATCTGCATTCCGCCCGCGTCAAGCGTCAGAGAAATATTGCCGTCCGCATCTATAATTTCCGTCAAAGTCGCTGCGTTATAAAACCCTTGCGTGTCGATTACGGGAGAGTAGTCGGCCTTTGCGGAGACGGGGCTTGCGCTTAGCGTTATTCCGGATCCGCTTGCCGTAACGGAGCTTAAGCTGTAGCTTCCGTTTTTGGTAAACGTTGCGTTAACGTCGAAGCCGGCGACGGAAGCGCCTATAATCGCGCCCGAATCGGAATATTCCGCGGTAATGGAGCCGAGTATTTCATCAGCATTGATATCAAGCGAGAATATTTTGTTCGTTTCGCCCTGTAACAACGGCTTTATAAGTTCGATCAGCTTCTCGGCGTCCGCAGTATCTAGGTAAACGTTAAGCCCGCCGAAGGAAGCGTATATCGTACCGTCCGTAATTTTAGCGTAAAGCGGTTTTCCGTATATTTCGGTTTTGATAAGAACGGTAAGATCGTCTAGCTTTACGCATACGTCGGCCTCAGCGGTAAAGCCGTTGAGCGTTAACTCCGCGGAGAGGTTGATTTCTCCGTTTTCGTTGACGATGTCGCTTATTGCCTTGAGGTCGATATAGTCTGCGGAAAGATCAAATTCGGTGAAGTCCGTTTTATTTCCGGGACGGACACTGAACGCAACGCCGTCTGATTCGGCGGTTACGCAAGTCAATTCAAGTCGATTGCCCGATGTGTCGAAAACCGCGTTTACGGTCAGGCCGCCAATCGGCAGGCTTATAGTAAGCCGGCTGTTTTGCTTGTTTTGGCTGACGGTAATCGAGGAGAGCAGCGATTCGATATCGATATTTTTAAGTCCGTCGAAATCGATTGCAGGAATTCCGGCAGCGGCAAGCGTATCGAACAGGGGAGAAAGCTTTTTGATAATTTCATCGGCGTCGGCCAGATTCAGCGCAATGCGGAGTTCATTGTAAACCGCGTAAATTTTTCCGGTGTTAAA
This sequence comes from uncultured Eubacteriales bacterium, assembly GCA_900553005.1. GTDB lineage: Bacteria > Bacillota > Clostridia > Christensenellales > Pumilibacteraceae > UBA10677. Next base: position 3,376 of record USBU01000150.1, read on the forward strand.
GTCGGCAAGAATTTCCGCTCCGAGCACGGAGGCGCGCAGCCGCATATCGAACAGATTGAAATTCAGCGCCGCGTTGAATTTTCCGGCAGCGACGTCAAGCGCTATATTTCCTTCCGGATCGATTAAGCTTAACAGCGACATAATGTCATAAAATTCCGAAACGTCGTTGAAGGCGGAATAATCTCCTTTTTCGGAGGGCGCGGCCTCGGCGGTAAGTCCTCCGCAATCGAGATTGATATTTTCCAGCTTAAGATTATCTCCGTCGTAACCAAGCAGAGCCTTGACGCTTATTCCGCCCAGCGAAACGGAAAGCTCGACGCCGTTATCTGCGGAAACCGCAGTAAGCGAGTCGATCGCTTCGGTTAAATTCAATTTAAAGTCGTCAAGATTTATTCCGCCGAGCAGAGGAGACAGGAAATCTGCCGCCGCGGCGATATCGTCTCCGTCGGCGTAGACGTTCAGCCCCAGCCAGCTTAAGTAAATTCTGTTGTCCGCATATTTCAACGCAAGCGGCTTGCCGTACAGCTCTGCCGCCGCCGTAACAGAAAGCTCCTCGATGTTG
>USBU01000151.1 GCA_900553005.1 uncultured Eubacteriales bacterium
ATAAGAGACAGCCTTTATACGGTACGGAAAGCGGTATCGATTTTATCGTGGCAACCTGCGCCGTAACGTCCTCGCCGGTCTCTCCGTTTCCTCGCGTAGCCGCGCTTTTAAAATAACCGTCCTCATATGTCAGCGACAGAGTCAAACCGTCCAATTTGTATTCAAGAGTATATTCCGCGTCCGGCGCGGTTTTCTTTATTTTTTCATCCCATGCCCGCAGTTCGTCGAAGCTGTTGCACTTATCCAGACTGTAAAGCTTATTCAGATGAGTATGCGGCAAAAATTCTTTTACGGGATCGCCGCCGATTTTTCTCGTCGGAGAATCGGGAAGCGTTTTTCCCGTTTCTCTTTCAAGTTTGAGAAGCTCGCCGTACAGCGCGTCGTACTGCTTGTCCGCAACCGTCGGCTGATCCAGCACATAATATTCGTAATTGTATTTGTTTATAAGAGCGGTAAGCTCCTTCATCCTCCGAATCTGATCCATTGCTACCTCATAACTGAAATATTTATAGTGTCCCGTTGCGGAATAAAAGTATTCTGCATCATTCCAATATTTCCAAAGGAGCATAAGCCAGCAGCAGCATCAACTTTCCCAGCCCCGGAAAATTCACTTCAGCATAGGGCTCGCCCTTGCTTTCAAGCTTTACGACAGTACCCTCTCCGAATTTTTTATGACGCACCCGCGTGCCGGGCTTAAATAAGGTTAAATCTATTTTCGGCCTTTCCGGCTCCTTTGGCGCGGCGGGAGCGAACGACGCGACCGGTATCTCCTCTTTATTATACCCCTCGCCGTAGCTTGCATACGATCTGGCTCCGCGATAACTGTCGTATCTTCCGGAATACGAGGCATACGCGCTTTGGCGATTTTCGTCCGTAAAGCCACCCTCCTTAAGAAAAGCCGACGGCATACAATCCTGTCTTGTCCCGAATCTGAAGCGCGATTTTGCCATGCTGAGATACAGTCTTTCACGCGCTCTCGTAACCGCCACATACATCAAACGGCGTTCTTCCTCCATTTCGGAGGTGCTTTCCGCACGGCGTGAATCAGGGAATATTCCCTCCTCCAGTCCGACCACAAAAACAACCTTGAATTCCAGGCCTTTTGCGGAATGAATCGTAGCAAGATTTACGCTGTCGCCCGCTCCGTCCATTTCATCGAGGTCGCTGTAAAGCGAAATCTGCTGAAGATAATCGTCCAGCCCCGCGCCCGGATTGTTCTGCTCGAACTGCTCTATGCCGTGCGCAAGTTCGCGTATGTTGTTTTTTTTAGACTCGTTTTCCTCGCTGCCGTCACCATAATATTCCCTGAGCCCGATAATTTTTATTATGTAGCATACAAGATCAAACAACGAAATCCCGGACGCGCCGGCATTTTCCATGCACTTAAGAACGTTAGTAAAAGGCAGAACCTTTTTTATAACGGCCGCGGGAAGATCCTCGTTGCTTTCCAGTCCGCAAATCGTATCATAAAGACTTATATCTTTTAACAGCGCATAATTTTTGAGCTGTCCGACCGTCCCGTCGCCGATTCCTCGTTTCGGAAAATTTATGACGCGCATTATCGCCTCGTCGTCATTATGATTGCCGAGAATTTTCAGATAAGCAAGCAAATCCTTTATTTCCTTGCGGTCGTAAAATTTAAAGCCCCCGTATAATTTATGCGGAATTCCGTACTGAATAAGGCGTTCCTCAAATGTACGCGAAAGCGAATTTATGCGCATAAGCACGGCAAAATCGGAAAAACCATATCCGCAGCTCTTTTTAAGCGACAGAATCGTGCGCACGACGAAATCCGCCTCATCGCCGTCAGAGCGAGCCTCATAATACTGCACCTCAGTCCCTGAGGAATTATCGGTCCAAAGCTTTTTATCCAGCCGACCGGTATTGTTTTTTATAATTTTATTTGCAAGCTCCAGTATCTTTTTCGTCGAACGGTAATTCTGCTCCAATTTAAAGACCTTGCAGCCGGGTTCGTTGGTAAAATCAAAAATATTGGCAAAATTTGCTCCGCGCCAACCGTAAATGCTTTGGTCCTCGTCGCCGACGACGAATATATTTTTATGCTTTGCCCCCAAAATTTTAACGATATTATACTGAACGGTATTAGTATCCTGAAATTCGTCCACATGAATATATCTGAATTTATCCTGATAATATTCCCTTGCCTCATCGTCCGTTTTCAAAAGACGATACGCCTTATTAAGCAGATCGTCGTAATCCAGCGCGTTGCATTTTTTCAGCTCGGCCTCGTATTCAAAATATACCTTGCAAATTACGTCGATATATTCTCTCCAGGAATTTGCCTTAAGATATTCGTCTGGCGACATGCCGATATTTTTAGCGTCTGAAATTGAAGCAAGCGTCAATTTTAAAATATCGTCGTCGAGCTTCATTTCCTTTAAAATTCGCTTAACGCAATGTTCTTTTTCCTGTTCTCCGTAAATTGAAAAATTAGAACTGTAGCCGCCGAGATTCTTTATGAATTTACGTAAAATTCTGACGCATAACGAATGAAAAGTAAATACCCATAGTCCCGAGGCTTTCTCTCCAAGCATCGCATCGAGACGCACGCGCATTTCGTCAGCCGCTTTATTTGTAAACGTTATGGCCAGAATATTATACGGCTTTACATACAAATCCTCAATCAGATGCCCGATACGGTGAGTAAGCAGACGCGTTTTTCCGCTGCCCGCTCCTGCAGTCACAAGCACCGCGCCTTCAGTCTCCAGCACCGGAGCCATTTGCTGAGGATTAAGTGTAGAAAGATCAAAACTCATTGCGTTTATCCTTGATTTCAGTGGTAATTTGCGCTTTACAAAACTAACGCGATAAAACAAATTTATGCGGACAATGAAAACAATCCGCATAAATCCGTACAATAATTTTATCAAATGATTCGGTTTTAGTCAAGGCTTTTTCCGGACAGCTTTTTTGCCGCCGACATACATTGTCAACTTGTTCGCCCCATTCTCTCAAGCTCGTAGCGACGGCTGAGTTCCCTGAATTTTTCTGACAGCTCAAGAATATATTTCTGTCTTCCGCCTTCGTCAAGCCTCTGATATTCCTCCTTGTCAATAAGCTGACCGATGGGACTAAGCGTATCCGAGTCTTTATCCAGAATATTGCATACTTTTTCATAAAGACGCTCCTCTTTTTTCGCGCGCTGTTCATCCGTAACCAGCATAATGTCTCGCCTAAGCTTAGCTCGCTGAAGTTCGGAAATATTACGCTCTCCGATAAAAGCCCGTTCCTCCATCTCGCGGCGTTCGCGTTCGAGCCGCTGCCAATAACCCATTTTAAGTCTCTGCTTGGCAAGCAGCGCCCGCTTCTTCAGTTCGCTCATAATTTTTTCGTTTCCCATTTTCCGTTCTCCTTGTGTTTTTAGTTGACCGGTTAAGCATAACACATAAATTTTATTTTGTCTTGACCTTAACAAAATTCGACATAAAAAACCAAAACTTTCCGAATATCGCCCTGCAATTTTCTCCCACGCCGACCATTTACGCGCCAATGCACCTAAAATCAGCGATAAAATAGTAACGCTTTACAAATTAACAGCTAAAAGTTTTTATCGGAAAACAACACCTGACGGTTTAACTGAGCTGAAGATAAACTTGGAAATCAGCGCTTTAGAATTTAATATTTAACGCATCATCTCACTTCTCCTACGTTACGCGTTGCAGCGCAAATATTACTTTTAAAAATATGATATAAACGCTTGACAAGTCCGCGCGTATATTGTATTATTTTGTCATACGAAAGAAATACGTAAGATGCTCGGCAGACATATGTCTGTCGGGCTTTGACTTTTAAATTCTTTTCCATAAAAAAATAACCGCATTAAACGGCTGGCGGAGAAAAATTCTAACAATATAAATTCAAATCGCGTA
>USBU01000152.1 GCA_900553005.1 uncultured Eubacteriales bacterium
GAGATGTAGCTCCGTCTCGTGGGCTCGGAGATGTGTATAAGAGACAGCCATAAGAAATACATTATTCAGCGCCTCAACGACAGCGATTACCCCGAAAAGCTGGAAATTGCCGGTATATACGATATCAGTGAGGAAAGAAGGGAATTTGCGTCCTCGCTGGGGCTGAAATGTTTTTCTTCCGCGGACGAAATCTGGCGGGATGACAGCATTAAAATCGTGCTTGTCGCCACGCCGAACGACGCTCATCTTCCATACGTGCTTAAGGCGGCCGAGTGCGGCAAAAACGTGATAGTGGAAAAGCCCGCGGCGCTGTCCGGGGCGGAGGCGGAAAGGATGTACGCGGCGGCCGAAAAAGCCGGCATAGTATTTTCTCCGCACCAGAACAGGCGTTGGGACGACGATTATCTTTCCGTGCGGTCGATTTACGAATCGGGAGAAATCGGCAAAGTTTATCGCATTGAGTCGCGCGTAATGGGCTCTAACGGCATTCCCGGCGCGTGGAGAAGGATAAAAAGTCAAGGCGGTGGCATGATGCTTGACTGGGGAGTTCATCTTATCGACCAGATGCTTCAGTTTGTCAAGTCGCCCATTGCGTCGGTTTACTGCGATTATTCGTATATCGCCGGAGAGGAGGTGGACGACGGCTTCGATCTCGAGGTTTGCTTCGAGGACGGGCTTGTTTACCGCATAGTCGTCGATACTAATACGTTTATCGAGCTTCCCAGGTGGCAGGTCTACGGTATGGACGGCACGGCGACGGTAACGGGATGGCGGCGCGATAATGTCGAGGGACGCGTTGTGCGCTGCGTTCAGCGATTCGATGATAAGCTTGAAGGCGTCAATGCCGGCAACGGTTTTACAAAAACCATGGCGGCGCGGCGCAGCGAAACCGTCGAGGATAAGCCGATAACGATTGTGCGCGGCGATAAAAATGCGTTTTACCGCAATTTCATGGACGCAGTGCTTTCAGGCGCCCCGACTATCGTCAGGAAGGAAGAGGTGCTGCGCGTTTTCAAAGTCATGGAGCTGGCCGAAAAATCCGCGGCGGAGCACAGGGTAATTTGTGAAAAATTTTAATAGTTGTAATACGGCCTGGTTTTTGCTTCGGCCGTTAAGCCGTCTTATAGCGGCGCAATAAATCAATACGGAGGAATGATAAATGAAACTCAGCGTAGTAAGCGGAGTATTGGGAGGCATGAGCCTTGACGAAAGTCTCAAGTATTTAAAGTCCATAGGCGTGCCGCAGTTCGAGCTGGGCGTAGGCGGCTATCCCGGCACAAAGCACGCCGACGCAAAGGTGCTGTCCGCGGATAAATCTAAGCGCGACGAGCTTGTTGCGACTTTTAAAAAGTACGATATGGAGATTTCCGCTCTTTCCGTGCACGGTAACTGCGTGCACCCCGATAAGGAGATTGCGGCGTCCTTTCAGGCGGATTTCGAGGCGGCCTGCGTACTGGCCGGACAGCTCGGCATAGATCGCATAATAACCTTTTCCGGCTGCCCGGGCTCTGACAAAAAGGCTCAGCAGCCCTCGTGGGTTACGTGCGCGTGGCCTAACGAGTACCGCGACGTTCTGGAATATCAGTGGCAGAAAGTGCTTATTCCTTATTGGAAAAAGGCCGTTAAATTTGCGTCCGAGCACGGCGTCAAGCGGATTGCGCTTGAAATGCATCCCGGTTTCTGCGTTTATAATCCCGAGACGCTGCTGCGCCTGAGAAAAGCCGTCGGTCCCGTTATCGGCGCCAATCTCGATCCGTCGCATCTTCTCTGGCAAGGCATGGATATCGTGGAGGTAATCAACTGTCTTGGCGACGCCATATATTATTTCCACGCAAAGGACACCTGTCTTAACGCGCAAAACGTGCGCGTCAACGGCGTTTTGGATACCAAACCTTATGGCGACGTGGCGGCTCGTTCATGGGTATTCCGCACCATGGGCTACGGCACGGACGATATTACCTGGAAGAAAATCATTAGCGCGCTTAAGGTCGCGGGCTACGACGACAGTATTTCCATAGAGCATGAGGACAGTCTTATGTCGCCTAAAGAGGGGCTGGAAAAAGCGGTCGAATTTTTAAAGGATAAAATAATCACCCAACAGGCGGGTGAGATGTGGTGGGTGTAATATGAAAGACAGATTCGGGTTACAGCTTTATTCGGTCAGAGAGGAAATCAAGGCCAACGGCTTTCCGGCCATGCTGGAGACCGTTAAGCGCGCCGGTTACGATTGTGTGGAATTTGCCGGTTTTTACGGCTATTCTCCCGAGGAAGTCGTAAAATTGCTCAAAGCAAACGGGCTGGAGGGTATTTCCGCTCATATAGGTCTGGGCGATATAGAGGCGCAGCTTCCGTATATCGACGCCATAGGCATAAAGTACGTGTACGTACCCTGGCTCAATTACGAGGATATGTGCGGCGAAAAGCTTGTCGGTACGATTGAAAAAATAAAGTCGGTCAAAAAGCTGCTGGATAAGCGCGGAATAGTTTTCGGTTATCATAATCATGCGCATGAGTACACCGGCGGCAGCGACAAGGTATTCGAACTTGTATCCGCTGTGGACGGCTTTACGTCGGAGCTGGATATTTTCTGGGCGGTGGCGGCAGGACAGTCCCCTACGGAGCTTATGAAAAAGTACGGCGACAAACTTTCGGCGGTGCATATCAAGGAAATGGATAAGCGTACCAAGGCAGAACCGCGCGAGTATCCCAACGCAATAGTCGGAGAAGGAAAAAGCGACACAAAAAGCGTAATAAAGCTGGCAAAGGATATGGGAATCGGCCTGTTTATTCTTGAAGTCGAAGGCTTCCCGTGCGGGGTTGAGGAATATCTTAAAAAGAGCTGCGACGGCATGAAGAGGCTTGCGGCCGAGGCATAATTACGCAAAATCGTATTTTACGGGAAATACCCGATTAAATAAGGAGATAAATATCATGGAAAAAGTAAGAATAGGCGTTATCGGCTGCGGCGGTATCGCTAACGGAAAGCACATGCCCGCGCATAAGGCCAATCCTCATTCCGAGATGGTGGCTTTCTGCGATATCGTTATCGAGCGCGCGGAAAAAGCCAAGGAGGAGTACGGCGCTCCCGGCGCAAAGACTTACGTCGATTATAAGCAGCTTTTAAAGGATAAGAGCATTGACGCGGTGCTCGTCCTGACTCATAACAGCGAGCATTGCCGCATTACCGTAGATGCGCTTAACGCCGGCAAACACGTTATGTGCGAAAAGCCTATGGCAATGAATTACGAGGAAGCAAAAAAGATGATAGAGGCGCGCGATAAGTCCGGCAAGGTTCTTACCATCGGCTATCAAAACCGTTACCGTCAGGACAGCCTTTATCTTAAAAAGCTTGCCGACGCGGGTAAATTCGGTGAGATTTATTATGCCGAGGCGACCGCTATACGCCGCCGCGCCGTTCCTACATGGGGCGTGTTTATCGACGAGGTCAAGCAGGGCGGCGGTCCGCTTATCGACATAGGCACGCACGCGCTTGATCTTACGCTGTTTATGATGAACAATTACGAGCCGGCCTACTGCGTTGGCAAAACCTATCACAAGCTGAACAAGCAGACCGAAACGGGCAACGCCTGGGGCGACTGGGATACCGAGGCGTTTACTGCCGAGGATTCCGCATTCGGACTTATCGTGATGAAAAACGGCGCTACTATCAACTTAAGGTCAAGCTGGGCGCTTAATTATATCGACGCTAAGGAGGCGGTTACGCTTATATGCGGCGACAAGGGCGGCGCCGACATGCCGGAGATGGGCAAGCTTCGTCTTAACAGCGTGGAGGCCGGCCGTCAGGTGGTGACCACTCCAGATCTTAAAGCCTGTCTCTTATACACATCTCCGAGCCCACGAGACGGAGCTACATCTCG
>USBU01000153.1 GCA_900553005.1 uncultured Eubacteriales bacterium
TGTAGCTCCGTCTCGTGGGCTCGGAGATGTGTATAAGAGACAGATATAATACACCGGATTTTCAACAATTCCGCCGCCTGCCGAAACAATATCGCGCTTTATGCTGTCAGAAAAACACTCTTCAGGCACGGCGGAAAATACTTCGGAAGCTTTTTTACCGTATGCGGCTATACCTGCGCAGCCTATAACCGTAAAATGAGCCGCGAGATCATAGTCCACGCCGAAAGAGTCGTCGCAATATTTATCGCGCGACAACAAATAATCGGCCTCATGAGCCTGCGAATAATGTAATTCGTATGGCGTTGGATAAACAAAATGCCGGCAGTGCCTATACAAAACCACGCTCATCTCAACCCCTTTACCAGGAAAAAGAAAGCGGTTGCGCTCAAGTGACTTCAATAAATCCAGCTTTATATGTTTTTGCAAAGGCTTATATACGACTACGATAATATCGAGATCGCTTAACCGTGGATTAAAGCACCCGAACGCAGCCGAACCGTGAACATAAATGCCGGTAAGATTATCCTTGAGAATAGCGCTGAAATCTCTTACTATAGCTTTGACTGCCTTTTCCGGAAAAATCATAATTTACTCTCCCTAAAAATTCCGATTATATCGGTGATGCGTTTGAATCTTATTCACTACGCACTGATTTATATAAACGAGTTTCAAACAAGCCATTGCAACGCACGGCACAAAAAAAAGATTACCCGATGCAACGCAACCAACCTAAGTTTTTTTACGATTTATCCTAACGTTAAATTATCAACAGGAAGCACTTGTTACAAAACGTCGATTTTACCAGACATAAATCAAGTGTTTATTAGAGTCCTAAAACTTTACCCAAATAGATTATCGAAATAAAAACGCCGCTCTGCGGAACTTATCCCCGAGCGGCGTCGCATATCAAAATGCTTTTTTATTAAATTCTTTGATCTTGTCAAATTGTTCAGGTTTCAAATCGTTTTCCAGAGCTTTTATTTTAGTTTTTTGCTCCTTGGTCAATTTTTTGGGAAGCTCGACAATAACGGTCACGTACATATCGCCCGTCCCGCGTTTTGTGGTTATGCCATGTCCTTTAAGTTTTAAAACCGAACCGCTTTTAATTCCTTCCGTCAGGCCGAACTGAAGCTCCGTCCCCTTAATAGTCGGTACTTTAACTTTTTCTCCAAGCGCTGCCTGAATAAAAGTAACGGGAAGCTCAACGTACAAATCCGCGCCGGTACGCTTAAAGACTTTATGCGGCAATACGTTGATGATCAACTGCAAATTACCCGGCCTGCCCGAAGCAACCTTTTCGCCCTCGCCGCGCACCGTCATGACCTGACCGGTTTCCACTCCTGCCGGAATATTAACCTTCAGCTTAACGTTTTTCTTAAGGATACCCTTGCCGCCGCAATCGGGACAAACTTCCTCGATTATTTTTCCGCTGCCGCGGCACGAGGGACAAACCCGCTCGCTGACCACGCGTCCGAAAGGCGTCTCCTGAGCCTGCTTGACTCTGCCCGAACCGCCGCATGTACCGCACGTCTTAAACTTTGTGCCGCCCTTGGCACCCGTACCGTTACAGGACGGACAAGGCTCTCGCCTGGCAATCGAAATTTCCTTCTGCACTCCGAAAGCAGCTTCCTCAAACGTCAGCGTGACGTTGACCGTTATATCGTCGCCGATATTTTCGGCGCTTCTGGAAGATCTTCCGCCACCGCCGCCGAACATATCGAAGATACTGTCGAAAATCGAACCGCCGCCTCCGAAGCCGCCAAAACCGCCGAAGCCGTTTTCAAATCCGCCGCTTCCGCCGAAATCGCCGAACGGACTGGGATTATCGTAAGCGGCGCGCTTTTGCGGATCTGAAAGCGTTTCATAAGCCTCGGAAACTTCCTTAAACTTATTAGCAGCCGCCTCGTCGCCGGGATGTAGATCGGGGTGATACTGACGCGCCAGCTTACGGTACGCCGATTTTATCTCGTCCTCGCTGGCGTCCTTGCTCACCCCGAGTATGTCGTAAAATGATTTAGCCATTACATCTCCCGAATATTATATGAGGAAATCAAACCTCTTCCGCATCGACTACATTGTCGCCGTCGGAAGCGCCGCCGTTGCCGTTATCGCCGCCGGGATTAGAGCCGGCAGTCTGCTGATAAAGCTTTGTAAAGATTTCGCCGGAGACTTTTTGCAGCTCTTCAGCGGTTTTCTTTATGGCATCGACGTCGTCGCCTTTCAAAACCTCTTTAGCCTTTGCAACTTCCTCCTCGAGCTTAGCCTTATCCGCGGCATCCACCTTTTCTCCGCTTTCGGAAAGCACTTTTTCTATTTGGAAAATCAAGGTATCGAGATTGTTTTTGGTATCGACACTCTCCTTACGTTTATTATCCTCCGCCGCAAATTTTTCGGCCTCGTCGATAGCGCGCTGAATATCCTCTTCGGACAGGTTGGAAGAAGCGGTAATCGTGACGCTCTGCTCCTTACCCGTACCCTTATCCTTTGCATAAACATGAACTATGCCGTTTGCATCGATATCAAAGGTAACCTCTATCTGCGGAATACCGCGAGGAGCGGGCGCAATGCCGCTCAGCTCGAAGCGAGCAAGCGTTTTATTATCCGCAGCCATAGGACGCTCGCCCTGAAGAACGTGAATATCAACAGATGGCTGATTGTCCGCAGCCGTAGAGAATATCTGAGACTTTTTAGTAGGAATGGTCGTATTTCTGTCAATAAGCTTAGTAAATACTCCGCCCATGGTTTCGATACCCAGCGACAGCGGCGTAACGTCGAGCAGCAGCACGTCCTTGACCTCTCCGCCGAGGACTCCGCCCTGTATTGCCGCGCCGATAGCCACGCACTCGTCGGGGTTAATGCCTTTGAACGGCTCCTTGCCGGAAACCTTTCTTACCGCGTCCACTACGCACGGAACGCGAGTCGAGCCGCCGACGAGAATAACCTTATCTATCTGGCTTGCGCTGAAGCCGGAATCCGAAAGAGCGCGCTTTGTAAGATCTACGGTCTGCTGCACAAGGTCGGAAATAAGCGCTTCAAATTTAGCGCGGCTTAAATCGACGTCCATGTGAATGGGACCCGATTCGCCCATGGAAATAAAAGGCAGGCTGATTTTAGTATTATTAAGCGTGGACAGCTCTATTTTAGCCTTTTCAGCGGCCTCCTTAAGCCTTTGCATCGCCATGCGATCCTTGCTTAAATCTATGCCGTGCTCCTTTTTGAACGTATCGACAAGATAATCCATGATTCTCTGATCGAAGTCGTCGCCGCCCAAACGATTGTTACCCGCAGTCGCCACAACCTCAAACACGCCGTCGCTTATTTCCAGAATGGATATATCGAAGGTACCGCCGCCGAGATCGTAAATAAATATTTTCTGCGTGCCCTCCTTAAGCTTATCCAAACCATAAGCAAGCGCCGCGGCGGTAGGTTCGTTAATTATACGCTTTACGTCAAGACCGGCAATACGTCCCGCGTCCTTTGTAGCCTGGCGCTGCGCGTCGGTAAAGTAAGCGGGAACGGTTATGACCGCCTCGGTAACCTTGGAGCCCAGATAACTTTCAGCATCGGCCTTGAGCTTTGACAAAATCATCGCGCTGAGCTCCTGCGGCGAAAACTGCTTGTCGTCTATTTTAACCTTGTGGTCGGTGCCCATTTCCCTTTTGATGGAAATTATCGTGCGGTCAGGATTGGCGACTGCCTGATGCTTAGCCACCTGACCTACAAGACGCTCTCCGTCCTTTGCAAAACCGATGACCGACGGAGTTGTCCTTGCGCCCTCGGAATTGGGGATAACGACGGGTTCGCCGCCCTCAAGCACAGCCACGCACGAATTTGTTGTTCCTAAATCTATACCTATAATC
>USBU01000154.1 GCA_900553005.1 uncultured Eubacteriales bacterium
CTCCTTATAAACTATTATTTCTCGATAAATCAAAGACGGCCCCGGCCTAATCCGCCGCCAAGGGAAAAAGGCGTTAAGGCCGTCTTACGGTCATTATTTATTAAATATTTTTAAGCTTCGGCCGCTTCAGAAACCTCTTCTTCTGCAACAGGCGCTTCGGCAGTTTCCTCGGCAGCAGTCTCTTCCTCCGCCTTCTTGGCTTCAGCCTCGGCGTTCATCTGCGCCTCCATCTGACGACGGAGCGCAAGCCCCTCTTCACCCTCGCGCGCCTCGATAACGGCGTCGGCCATAGCGCTTGCAATAAGCTTTATTGAACGGATAGCGTCGTCGTTGCCGGGAATAACATAATCGACTTCGTCGGGATCGCAGTTGGTATCCACAATACCGACTATGGGGATATTAAGTTTACGCGCCTCGGACACGGCAAGATGCTCTTTCTTTGGATCGACGACAAACAACGCACCGGGAAGAGAATGCATGTCCTTGATTCCGCCGAGATTCTCCTCAAGTTTATCGCGCTCGGCAATAAGCTTGGAAACTTCCTTTTTGGGAAGTACGTTAAACTCGTTCATCTTTTCCATCTGATTCAGCTTGTTCAGCCTTTCGATTCTTGTGCGTATCGTCGAAAAATTGGTAAGAGTGCCGCCCAGCCACCTGGATTTGATATAAAACATTCCGCACTTATCGGCTTCCTGCTGAATAGCCTCCTGCGCTTGCTTTTTTGTACCTACGAAAAGAATGTTTTTACCGCTTTCGGCAACGCTCTTTATAAAAGCATAGGCCTCGTCTATCAATCCCACGGTCTTTTCAAGATTGATAATATAAATATCGTTTCTGGAAGTATAGATATACTTCTTCATCTTCGGATTCCATTTGCGGGTGGGGTGTCCGAAATGCACTCCCGCCTCAAGCAGCTGCTTCATAGAAACAACGTTAGCCATATTTTTACCTCCTGTTTTACCTCCCCGAACATCATCTCGTATCCCTATCGGACGGCAGAGAATAGAATTTTACCGTCCGCACAGAAGGACCGATCCTTTCGGGTGCGTATTTAACCGTTTAGTATTATAACACAGAGAAAAAAATAATGCAAACAAAATCTGCATTATTTTTCCTCGAATTTTACGTATTTTTACTTTTTTTTACGCGGCAAAAAGCACATAAATACCTGAGAATTTTACTTCTCTTCGTGACCGCAGCCGCAATGATCCTCGCCGCAGCTGCAATGCTCGTCCGTGCAGTCGCAATGACCTTCGCAATCTCCGCAGTCGCAATCATGATCCGCAGCCGCCTTGATATATTCGTCGAATACGGCGTTAAGAAGCTGCTCGTCATCGACAGGCATAAACATGTCGGTGCCGTCCTCCTGCTCCTCCAATTTAAAGATAAGCACTTCGCCCTCTTCGATGCCCTCCATTTCTTCAACGGGCTCCAAAAGAGCATAATATTCATCCTCGTACTCTACGCATGCAACCTCATAGAAATCAACCGGCTGATCATCGTCGTCGTAAAGGGTGACAATCTCGTCATCTTCCATAATCTCAACGTTTTCGTTCTCTTTTTTCATAATGAAAACTCCTATTATTTTTTACTTGCGTCCAGATACCCTTGCAGTATTAACTGCGCGGCTATTCTGTCCACAAGATTTTTACGTTTATATTTTTTAACCCCGACCGTCTCCATGATTTCCTCAGCCTCGACCGAGGTAAGCCGTTCGTCAAAGTACTCTACCGGTAAGCCCGAAACCTTTTCCAATACGCGACCGAACGAACGTGTTTTGGAAGCGCGCACCCCTTCGCTGCCGTCCATATTAAGCGGAAGTCCGATAATAATTCGGGAAACGTTTTTGGCAGTGGCGATATCAGCTACGGCATCGATGTTCTTGCGCATACTCTCGGATTTTAAAGTAATCAGCGGCGAAGCAAGTGTTTCCAGTTCGTCAGAAACGCTGAGGCCTATGCGAGCGTCTCCGTAATCTACACCCAACATTCTCATGATAAAGCAATTATAACATACTTTTTTGAATTTGAACAGCAAAACACATGAAAATCGCATAAAAATATGACCGCTTTTGTCGTAAAGCGGTCACATCAAAAGAGTTCTGCTTTTGCGGTAGGATTACTGCCAATCGTTTCCGCTGTCCTCTGAGCGATTCTCGGCGGGGCTTTCGCCGCCCTGACCGCTGTGCTCGCCGCAGCCGCAACCGCACGAACCGGACTTGACTTTGCTTTTAATATCGTTCATCATGCGCTTTGTTTTGGGATTGCCCGCAATCATTGCTCCGGCAACCGCGCCGATGGCGATACCTACAAATAAGTCTTTCATTTGTTGTCCCTCCTTTTACAAATATTGTGCGTTTAAAAGAGAGAAATTATAACGGAAAACAGCATATAAAATATGGAATATGTATCGGCCATGCCGACGAAACCTAAAATCTGCGGCCCTTTCAGGCTTTGCCTTCCTTATATTTTGTAAGGTAATCGTTAACTGCGGCCTTTATCGCCTCCTCAGCCAGCACCGAACAATGCAGCTTTTGCGCAGGCAGTCCTCCGAGCGTCTCGACGACCTCGGCGTTAGTAATTTTCAACGCCTCGTCAACGGTCTTTCCCTTAATCATCGACGTGGCCACGGAGGACGTCGCTATGGCAGCCGCACATCCGAAAGTCTGAAAGCTGACGTCCTTGATTATATTGTCTTCAATTTTCATATAAATCTTCATTATATCTCCGCAGGTTGCGTTACCTACGGTGCCGACGGCGTTAGCGTCTTTCATTTCGCCGACGTTACTGGGATGTTGAAATTCCTTTATTACTCTTTCGTTATACATTATGAGTTTCTCCTTTGAATTCATAAAACAGCGGCGACATCTCGCGCAGTTTATTGACAATCTCCTTTAATTTATCAACGGTGTAATCGACGTCCTCCTCGGTATTATCGCGTCCGAAACTGAAACGTATCGAGCCGTGAGCTTTTTCAACCGGAAGACCGGTTGCAAGCAGCACGTGCGACGGCTCCAGCGATCCGGACGAGCAGGCAGAGCCGGACGAGCAGGCTATGCCGGCAAGATCCAGCGACATTAAAATCGATTCGCCCTCTATAAACTCGAACGCAAAATTCGCGTTTTGGGGCAAACGATCGGTTTCATGTCCGTTATAGACAGCATACGGAATTTCCGATTTCACTCTGGAAACAAAACGATCGCGCAGCGATTTTACGTATCTGTAATTTTCTTCAAGGTGCAGCGCCGCCTTTTCCAAAGCAGCTGCCATCCCCACAACGCCGGGCACGTTGGTTGTTCCGCCGCGCATAGTGCGCTCCTGATGTCCGCCGGTCATAAATTTATCAGGCTTGGTTCCGCCCTTTATATAAAGCGCGCCTATTCCCTTAGGTCCGTAAAATTTATGGGCGGAAAACGACATGAGATCCACACCCAAATCCGTTACGGATACGGGAATCGAACCCACCGCCTGCACAGCGTCCGTATGAAAGAAAATTCCTCTCTCGTGCGCAACGGCGGCCAAATCTTTTATCGGCTGCACCGTGCCGATCTCATTGTTGGCAAGCATTATGGAAACAAGAACGGTTCTATCCGTTATGGCCTTTTTAAGCTCGGCCGGATCAACTTTTCCCGTTCCGTCAACGGGCAGATAAGTAACCTTGAACCCGAAATCCTCAAGCTGCCGGCAGGACGACAATATAGCGGCATGCTCGATACTGCTAGTTATTATATGATCGCCCTTTTCCCTAAGCTTGGCCGCCATACCCTTTATAGCCCAGTTATCCGCCTCCGTACCGCCCGAAGTGAAATAACTGTCTCTTATACACATCTCCGAGCCCACGAGACGGAGCTACATCTCG
>USBU01000155.1 GCA_900553005.1 uncultured Eubacteriales bacterium
CACCTATTAAGTCGTCGGCAGCGTCAGATGTGTATAAGAGACAGTATCTGTCGTTAAAATAACCGTCGTCAAAATTCAGCCTGACCGGCACGCGGCTGAATATCTCCGAAGGGAGATTTTTCGGCTCGCGTCCCCACTGCTTGGCCGTATAATATCGGTACAACAGGTCGTACAGCTTGTCCCCGACCTTAAGCCTGGCCGCCTCCTCAAAGTTGCGCGCAGATTCGCCGGCGCCCTGAAACAAAGGCGCGTTTTCGCCGAATACTTTGCACAGCGTAACCCTGTTTATGGGAAAGTCGTACTGCAATCCGCCGTTAACGGCGACGACCTTATGCCGGTACGGCACAAAAGCCTCGACGTCGTTAAGATAATCCCAAATACGCTTGTCGTCAGTATGAAATATGTGCGGACCGTACATATGTTGAATTTTACCCTTAACGGTACGCACGGCGCAGTTTCCGCCGGTATGCCCGCGTTTTTCTACGACAAGAACTTTACATCCTCTTTTTACCAGCTCGTGCGCGCAAACGCATCCGAACAGTCCCGCGCCGACCACGAGAAAGTCGTACTTAAATTTTTCCATTGCCATTTTAAGTCACCGCCTTGCGCGCAGCTAGAAACGAGTTTTTTTATTTATTGCGGCCTGATAATCGGCTTTCATGTCGTCGGTCCTCGGCCCCTGAATCTCGTCGTAAACGTTGCCCTTTACCGTCCGCGGAATATTGAAATCCCACGGATGGCCGGACCGCCAAAACAACTCGCCGTAATCCCAATATCCGTTTTTCCGCTTTAAGTACGGTTTTCTGGCGTTGTAAAGATTTTTACTTATATAATCTCCGTATAAATTCTGCTGAACAACGCTTTCGTCCTCGGTCATGCAGCTTATAAGGCGCTGCAAAGTCTTTTCCATATAAAGATGATAACCCTTGCTTGTAAGATTCAGACAGAATTCTATGTCGTCGAACCCATCGTATTTTGAAGTATCAAGATCTTCTCTCTGATACTCCTCTTTACCGTAAAACTTTTTGAAATTGCGCACGATCGCCCAATGAAACTGATTTTCAAACTGCGTCCTAAGCACCCAGTTATCCGACATTTCCCCGGCCCGGCAAACGTCGTCGAAATTCCACCTGTCGTAAATGA
Organism: uncultured Eubacteriales bacterium; assembly: GCA_900553005.1. Lineage (GTDB taxonomy): Bacteria > Bacillota > Clostridia > Christensenellales > Pumilibacteraceae > UBA10677. The sequence goes on from USBU01000155.1 coordinate 1,144, forward strand.
CGCCGCGGCTGAAGCAAATGTCCATGGGCGAATCGATAAAGGCCTGCGCATTTATCTCAAGATCCCTGTGAAACTGAATCGCCGAATCGGTAACCTTTAAACAGATATCGTCGTCGCTGATAATGCCCCAGTTGTAATTGGAATTGTAAAGCAGATTAAGACATGCGTTTCTGGCCCTGCCCGCGCCGATACCATGAGCATACTTGATATACTCTATCTGCGGATCGCGCATATATTCGTGCTCCGCCCAATTCTGCGCGACAATATAAATCCTGGCCTGCGGAGTGATAAATTTAATATTGCGTATCTGCAATTTGTGCGCGTCCATCCTGGCCTTTCTGCGGACAGGATCGTCCGGCATATAGCTGAGAATAAAATGCGCAAACTGAGTGCACGCCCGCTGCGGATCAAACGGTTCTATCGGCCTATCAGGCTCTGTATAAGCAAGCGAATCTCCTTCTCCCGGGACGCCCTCGAAAACGGTTTGACTGGCGTGTCCGTCGGGATAATCCCTGTACGAATCGGCCATTTCCATGGCCTCCTCCTCGTTAGGAAACTCGTAGTGAGAAAAGTCCCTTTCATCATATAAGTACGTCCCCGGTACAACCTCATATTCTACCCATGCCCCCTCCGGATAATCCGATATTTTTCTTGCGCGCTTGGACAAGCGGAAATAAGCGACTTTTTCCAGCTTAAGGTTATTTGCTCTTACCCAATCGAGATATTCGTCGCGCGTTTTAAAAAGCGTATCGCCGTATTTTGCGTAATATTGATACAAATGATGATCCTGATAATAATACATATCGTTTTCTCCTTACTGATAGTAGCCCGTAGGCCCGGGATTATGCTCCAGCCGCCGCGCCCACCATTCCGCTCTGACATAGCCTTCGCTGTCGCCGCCTCTGCTTGAAAAAGAAAATTTGATCGTTACGGATATATCCATATAAGGACGGTAACCGTCCGTTTTTATCGCCCTACAATCAGTAACCTGCATTGAAATCCCGCCGGAATAACTTTCGCCCAGAATCGTGATTTCCTGCCCGGTATTTTTCATGAGAATAAGTAAATCTATCGGTATATCGACGGTATTGTCCGTTTTGGACTGGCACAGTCTTAAAAACAACAGCTGCACCTCGCCTTTTTTATAATTGGAAGTCAGATCACTAGACGAAAACTCGTAAGAGGTGTCTGCTTTGCATCCCGGATACTGTAATCCGACCAATTGGGAATCCGAAGCGACCTCATACTTGCCGCTGTCGTTACGCCGCACGTTGATTCCGTTGCCGGCAACGACAAGATCCCAAGGCATATCCCACAAACCTAAATCCTCGCCGTAGGTCACAAGCCCCTTATGGTCATACGTCACTTTGCATTTTGTTCCGCCTGCAATCCTTGGATTGGCCTCGACCGCGCCGACGTCCTCTGCGTTCAGCGTTATATTTCCGGAAAAAGGCTTGTTGTTGATCGTAATGCCGCCGACGGCCTTGTCGACGTAACTCTCCGTCGCTATCGCTTTACCCGTGATTTTAGGCTCTCCGCTGAAATCCGGGCTTGCCAGGTCCGCTTTTTTGTCCTTGAGATACATCTGGTTATTGACGATTTTATTTACGTCGTCGGCAAACATAACGTCGGAGCGCTCGAACTCTTTGCCGCCGTTTATGCCGGATAAAGAGGCCGGATCGACATAATTATCCGCGCTGAAAGGCTTTCGTGTTTCTAAATCTGCCATATTTTTCTCCTTTTTTAATTTTTTCAACAGGATAGCTATGCGAACGAATTTGCCGCATTTATCCTTGCAATATGTATTTTTATTATCCGTCGGGCGGCTACGCGTACACCGTCCCGAATTGATTTTTAAACTTACGTTTTACAGTACGGAGATACCCTCGGTCCGCATATAAAACTTTCCGCTGTTGTCCAGAATAAACTCGTTGCCGGTCACCATAAACTTCTTTTCTATCCCGAATTTATCCTCCAGCACGATATTATCCCCCAAAGTCACCGTGGGATCGCCCTGCCAGTCAAGCTCCATAGTCTCGCGTCCGTCCTTGTAATTGCTGAGTATATGCTCGCCTATGTCTTTTATCAGCGAATTATCGCCCACCTGTGCATTTGCTTCAATCAAAGTGCTTTCAGGATAGGAATAGGAGTTTTTTCCGCGCAGCTCCGTCGACTCCTCGTCCGTAACTACTTCCTTTTGCAGCTTTTGAATCTTTATTGCGCCGCCGGTAAGCTTGTACCGCCAGTTTAACACCTCGAAACGCTTGTCCTTGCTGTTGTTTCTTAACAGCGCGGTATTAAGCAGTCTTTGATTAAGCACTATATTATATCTAGCAAAAGTCAACGTTTCTTCAAGTATCCGCGGAATAGTAAACTCATCAGCCCAGCGATAGCTTTCCGTCCACTCGTCGGTGTCGCGCCACTCTGTGCGCGTGCCTATTTGCTTATCCTTGTACCACCACATTTCTATACCCAAAATCTTTACGCGCTCTCGCACGATAATGGGCACCTCGACGCGCTTCTTGACGCGCGTCTTTTCCACGATCTGAAGCTCGCACTTTAAATCATGTTTAGGAACTTCAACATTATTTCCTAAATCAATTCGTTCGCCATCATTTGGTAATATTAAAACCTGTCTCTTATACACATCTCCGAGCCCACGAGACGGAGCTACATCT
>USBU01000156.1 GCA_900553005.1 uncultured Eubacteriales bacterium
CACCTATTAAGTCGTCGGCAGCGTCAGATGTGTATAAGAGACAGCGTATTGCGAGATCAAACGTCGTGTTTTTACCGCCGATATACGTTTTATAATTGAGAATATTCGCCAATTTTTTCTTAAACTCTTTATCCTTTTCTTTGATCTTAAGTGCGGTACGGTCCACAACCACTCGGAACGGCTCCATTAAATCACAGCTTAAGTTAAAAGAATTGAACTCATTGTCGTGCCAGATTCCCAGTTGTGTGAGATATCCGCTTGCGGTGATCTCGCGGTTAAAGGCCGAAAGCAGGACGCTATATCCATAATTGAGACAGCCGTTTACAAATCCGCCGCCTTGTCGGGAATTCCCTATTCCTAAAAGGCAATTAAAATATACTTTCGCCGCATGCCCTTCACGATTTGTATAATCATTATCGCAGACTTGCAACGCATATTCCTTCAACATTTCCGACTGTTCGATAAATCCTCGGTCAAAAAGATGCGAGGATTGTTCCTCTATCTTTTTTTGCACTATCTTACGCCAAATCCTCGCCTTTATCTCTTTGTCCCAAAGAAACTGTTCTTTATAGCGTCTAGAAGTATTATGCGCCCCGTAATACGGCAATAATTCCGAGGTCGGATTGCATTTTTCGTCGCAAAAAATAACCTTAACGTTATTTTTTGTCAGCTCGTTCAAAAGAGAGGCGGTTAAAGATACGGCCGTACTTTGAATAATCAACGTATTGATCTCACCGATATAAATTTTCTTTTCCGTATCCCCTCTGACGATCAGACTATTTAAGCGAAATTCCAGCTTCGCCCGATTTTTAATAATAACCGTGCGAAATCCCATTTATACTCTCTGAATATATGTATTTATGCCGCAAGGCGATTGGTGAATTACAGCAAAATCGACGTCCGTTATATTTTTTCCGATCAGTAATATTCCACAAGCAGCCCCGTCCTTTAATAAAGACAGATCGGCGGCTTCCGCATTGCATTTCATGAAACGAGCAATCTGCAGCAATACTTTCGCCTGTTCCAATACGCTCAGCGACACAAATATTTCTTCCTTTGCCGATAATTTTTCGGCAAAACTGCGCGCTGCGGACAGCCCTCGATAGAGCTTCGTCTGCAATTTCGCTACGATTTCCCGATATAATGCAACGTTTTGGCTTCTATCAATTAAAAGGCTTACCTCTTCCTTACGATTTTTTATCATTGAAAACGTTTCCCTTGCTTTTTCTTCCTCGGCTATTTTACCTGTACGCTCCCATTCAACAAGCTTTCCTAAATTTTTAATATACAAATCCGTCTTTTCATCCGTAAACCATTGTTGGGCATTATGAATAATCAAACGATTTCCAGTTACCCCCGCCAGCCATACCTTGAAGCCATTAACGGAAACGAGAGATTTAATCTTGATTTTCGGAAGGAGCAGTTTAGGCTCCCTTAAGCCCATCCGAGACAGATAAGCAAGGACGGCCTCTCTGTCGCCTTTGCTTTGATAATCCGCAAGCACGGGAATCGCTTCGACCGTTTTTATAAGCTTTCCTTTTTTATCTTTAGATTCTACAACCGAAAAATATGCCGTGGTAAGGGATTTGTATCCGCCGTATTTTTCCGTTTTATTGTAAGGTTCGATAGATTTTCGGGGCGCCGAAATGCCCTTATCGTCTTTTCCGTATATGGTCTCATTATAAAATTCGCCTTTGTTTATATAGGCATAACGGGTAATCAGCATGCTCGGCTTTCGCAAAACATCTTTAACAAAAGCAATGCCTTCTCGTCCAATCCAGGCGTCTTTTACAGGCCGCTCGAACAATGTCTTCAAATTATATTCGCGCCAAGCGTCGCCTTTACGATAATAATAATCATAGGCAGACGTAAATTTTGTATCGTAAACGTTCCCCACCACAATGTTTAAGTAGGCGTCGCGCGCATGGTGCAGATCATTCGTTTCACGACACTTTACAATGTCGTATTGATTTTTGAAACCATCCACGTTTTTGGCTTTGCTATATACGATACGCGTACCTTTTTCACCGTATTTCCGCTTTAATAATTCGGCGACGGCTTTTACGGTTTGATTTGTCACAACCAATTGGCGATTAATAAAATCCCTGAAGTCATCTTCCGTCAACGGCTTTGTACGGGTCAAAAGCGCATATTTTTTCTCGCTCATCAATCCCTTGTCCCTCAGTAATTTCCAAAACCGCTGCTGATCGGTAAATCCGGCCGGCAAAGGATACTCGTCCGACTTTTGGGCATTTTTTTCTCGCCTGACTAAAACCTTGTTTTCGAGACTGTCGTCTTTCGTAATTGATCGCGGCATAATATGATCAACATCGTAAAGATCGCCGTTCAATTCCTCTAAACGAATGAGCTGTCCCGTATAGGCACATCTGCCTAACTGCTTAAAATATAGATACAGACGTTCCTGACGAAGCTGGGAATCCGTTTTATCGTTCAATTCAGTCAGAAGCTCGTCTATATTTCTACAATCCTGCCCCAATCCTTTATAATTTTCCAACAGCTGATTTTTCCTCGAGACCGTCGGTTTCTTTTTTTCGTCCCCTTGCCTTGTCACTTCGATAAATATCTTATCGGGAACACGCCCAACCGCTTGGACATATTCGTCCGCCATAGTAAGGGCCTGCCATATTCCGCGGCGAACCATCGGTGATACGTATAATTCCTTAACATCGTCGTAACCGACGTCCCCATCCTTTCCCGCGTTCATTGCCTCGATCGCCGAATTGAAACGGTATGTGTCGGAAAAAAGCAATTCGTTGAAGTTGAAATTTGTATGATAGAGCCTGTTGAGAATGGTATATACTTCTCTGGTTACGGGATCTTCGCCGCCGATGAGTTCGCAGAGAAGTTCCTTGGAAAGACGGCCGAATTCCTTAAAAGATGTAATTCCTTTCAGAGCCTTGATTTTTTCTTTGATAACGGGAACGTCGCCGTAATGACTTAAAATCTGCCGTTCGACAATTGTTTTATCCGTGTTCAAGGTATGCCAAAGAATGATATTTTCGCACGTTTCGGGATGCTCGTCCACATAATCTCCCAAACAGTTTTTCAGCGTAATATATGCACCCATATTCGCTTTTAATTCGCCGTCGAAACCCGAAACAGAAAGCTCTTTCGCTTCTGCGGACGTATATTTCCCCGTCGCAGTCAAATATTCCTTGATCAGTTTTTTTGTCACTTTTCTGTGACGAAGGAACAAAGAGTGAAACAGTTCCTGCTTCATCTCCACAGAAATCGGTTGTTCGTTAAATTTTATTTTATTCAGTTGATTAAGTACGTCAAACGCCTGATAATACATCGAACATTTCGGCAATACATCTTTTCCATAAAGATAGGAGCATTTATTCGTCATCCTCCGGATAAACTTTTCATTGCTCGAGGCCGTATCCACCATGTCCTCAAAATTCCACGGAGTGATCTTTCCCGATTTCCGCACCACCCAGCTGTTTCCATTTTCTTCGTGATAATTGTTAAGCGGTCCGACGTAATAAGGAATCTTAAAAAGGAATATTTTTCTAATTTTTTCAGCGACGCTGAACCCGTCGGCCTCTTTTTCAGCAAAGCACGGATATTCTTTGCAAAGATTTGCTAAAATTTTATCCAATTCCGCGCCGTTGATTTGATGAGGGAATAATCCGTTATCCGCATTCAATATCTTGGGAAGAAAATCTCCGTTTTCGATTTTGAATAAAATGTCATCCAACGTCTTTTTATCTTTTACGCAGTCCCTGTTTTCCGTCAATGTCTTTTTGAGGAATTTACAGAAATCTCCGTATTTACATTTTTTA
>USBU01000157.1 GCA_900553005.1 uncultured Eubacteriales bacterium
CGTGGGCTCGGAAGATGTGTATAAGAGACAGAATATGGGCCGGCTGAAAAACATTGTTTGTTTTACGCCTGGATTTTTGCGCCGCAGTCGGGCGTAATTATTCTTCTCTTTCGTTTTCCGCGCTGCGTTCAGAAGCTTTCTGCATATCGAAGAAGGTATGAGCCCATGCCGCAGTCAGCGCGATCATGATTACGCTGTTGATAATAAGGCATGCGGAGCCGGCGATTATATTCTGCGGAGAAAGCAGGGCGAAAACGGTAGCGACCGTTACAAATAAAAATTCAGCAGTCAAAAGAGCGCTCAGCAATATAAATTTTGTTTTGCTTTTCATCTTTTTGCCTCCTTTATGTTCTTAATTATTATAACAATATAACATTAAAATAGCATTAAATAAAAAATAATTTTTTTTAATGTCGGAATTAAGATAATTCCGGATTCTGCTGTTTGATTTAAAGTCACGGTATCGCTTTTTCAAAGAAGCTTGCCGCCGGCGTTTTACATGTGGCGTAAAGGTTTATATGCGCGTTTGCCGGCGCTGAAAAACTGTCTGTTCTGATTGCCGGAACGATAAATCCCATACGCGGAGGGACTGGATTGGCGGTCGCGCCGGTACGGGATTATTCTGGTCGGAGATATAAAAGTAAAAAGCGCGTTATCCGCAGCGCATTTTATGCGGAGCATGGGGGGAAGCTTTGGATTTACTTTGAATGCAGTGCAAGCTGCACAAGCTTGTTTGCCGAGCCCGCCTGTTCGATTCCCTCCTCGTCGATATAGCTGCCCTCGTTGAAAAGTATGCTGCCGTCGTCTCGATATATGGTGCGCGTAACCAGCTTTCCCAGTAAAAACGCGTATCCGAGCGACTTGTTGTCGTCAAAGGCCGGCGTTTTTGTTACGGAAACGTTACCTCCGGAAAGCTTTTTCGGCACGTCTATGCTGGCTGGCCGTTCAGCCGCCTCGACGGCAGGCAGGGCCGACGCTTTGACGGAAATTTCGGGCTGAAGCTGAATTTCGGCTTCCGGCGCAGAGCTTACCGCCGCGGCGGAGGCATATTCGGCCGGATATTGTACGGCGGGGGCCTCCCGGCTTGCTTCGGCGGCATGAGCTTTTACGGTAAGTGCGGGAGCGTCCTTTGCGGAGGGGACTTTTTTTGCGGGCGGCGTCAGACGTATTTTTTCTCCGGTGTCGTTTATAATGAGTATTTCGTCGGATTTGGACAGTACGTCAGAGGGGGGAAACGACAGATCGCCGACGTTGATTTCAGTCACGGAAAAGCCGTCAAGCGTTACGTCCGTCACTCTTCCCAAAGCCACGCCCGACGGATTATATACGGCAGCGTTGACGGGGCCGGGTACGTAAACGGGCGGAATTGAAAAACGGTTCATCATTTTTCCGCAGTTTTTGATCACCACCGCGTCGTTTTCCATTGCGCCTACAACGTCCGGACTGAAAAATTTTCTGGATATATCCTCGTCCTCGTCGGAAAAAACCTCGAAATATTTTATTTTTGTAAGGTTTTTATCAAACAGCACGTTTACAAGAGTTCCCGTATTTTTCGCCTCGTACAGACTGACTACGTTTTTACCCACTATTTCGCTTAATTTATACATGATATTTCCTCCGTTTACGAATACTTAAGTCAAGCGGCCTTTCAGGTTTGTCCGCGCTTAATACTATAAATATTGGGTTTGTCCCGGAAATATGCGCGGCGTTTTGCCGGCTGCGCCTGCGGCAGCCGCCGTGCGCGGAGGGCAAAGGATGCAACGGCGATAACTTTTTTCGGCCGTCATATGCGGCTCAAAGATTGCTTTTCGTCAGGATTTATGCTGAAAGCCGTCGGCTTCAATTCGATTATTTTACGTTATGAAAGAAATATTAAGCTGTTGATAATGAGTTTTATGTTTCGGTCAAGATCTGACCGCGCTGCAGATCGAATTGCGCCGCCGTCCGGCCGCTTCGGAAGCGATTTATTTATCGGTTTTTGCAGCCCGTAGGCTCTTGTCGATCGTATAACCGGGCTATGCCGGTCGGTATTTGTGCTATGCTGCGGTGTCTGCTGCATCGTAAAGCCTCCGACCGCATGGAAAAGGCCGACAAAAACGATTTTAAGCGCGAATAGGTTGACAAACTGCCGGGCGCTAATTATAATGTATGTGCAAATTTTATATTGCGGCCGCGGCGGCATTGTCCGCGTCAGCGGCGCAGACGGAGGAATATTATGAACGACATTACAAAGGATATGACGATTTACGAGGTTTTACAGATAAATCCCGATATTGCGCCCGTTTTCTTCGAATTCGGCATGCACTGCCTCGGCTGTCCGATCTCAAGAGGCGAAACCGTGGAACAGGCAGCCGCGGCGCACGGAGTTGACGTTGAAGAAATGCTTAAGCGTCTTAACGAATTCAACGACGCAAAATAATGAAAATCGTCGTTGGTCTTGGAAACTACGGGGATAAATACGCCTATACCTTTCATAACATGGGTTTTCTTGCCGTAGAGTGCCTTGCCGATAAACTGAAACTGAAATTCGATAAGCGCGAGTGCGACGCTCTTGTTGCTGTCGGGTACCGCGGCGGTGAAAAGCTGGTGCTTGCAAAGCCGTGGACGTATATGAACCTGTCCGGGGTTGCGGTCAAACAGCTTGTCAAAAAGTATCGGGCGGAGCTTAAGGACCTTATAGTTATTTTCGACGACGCAGATATTCCAAAGGGCAGCGTGCGCGTCAGGCGCAAGGGCAGCGGCGGCACTCATAACGGAATGAGGAATATAATTCAGTGTTTGGGATCGGAGGAATTTCCGCGCATCAGGATCGGCATAGGTCCTGTTCCGGAGCGCGTGCCGATTGCCGACTACGTGCTAAGCGAAGTGCCGGCCGCTGAACGGAAGATGTTTTTCGACTCGTTTTCGGCGGCGGCGGACGAAGCGGTAAAACTTATCGACGAAAATCCGTAGAGATACGGTAAAAATTCTATTGCTTGAGCTGGATAAAATTTTCGATAGCGCGCTCGGCGACGCGTTAAAAACAGCCGAAGCCTACCGGGATAGAAGAAATATCTCGGCTTTCGGGCTGTGTCCGTTTGCCAAAGCGGCCGTAACGGCTCTGTGTCTGAAAGCGGCCGAAGCCGGCGGGCAAAACTCTCCTGCTCTCATCGTAGCGGGAGACTTTTATCTTGCGCGGAATTTTTACGATCAGCTGAAGTGTCTTTTGCCGAACGCGGTTTTGCTGCCGGCGCGCGACGATACGCTTGTTTACCGTGACGCCCTGTCCGGTGAAAACGTGATAAACCGCTTGAAATCGCTGTATGCCGTGGCGTCGGGCAAGGCGTCCGCCGTAGTCGCTTCCGCGGAAGCGCTTATGCAGATTTATCCGGACAGGTCGGAGTTTCTGGCGCGCTGCGCCGCAGTTAAAAAAGGCGGCAGCTATGATCTGGAAAAGCTGCTCGGCATACTGACGGAGGCCGGTTATAAACGCGAGCCTCAGCTGACCGACGTAGGTCGGTTCTCTCTGCGCGGGGATATTTTGGACGTTTGGTCGGTATGCGAAAAGGCTCCCGCCAGAATCGAATTTTTCGGCGACGAGGTGGAAAGTATCCGTTATTTCGACGCGGAAAATCAACTGTCGAGCGAAAATGCCGACAGCTATGAAATTTCGCCCGTGACAGAGTTTTTCGCCGGGCGGGAATCTGCCGAGCGCATTGCCGCCGGACTGGAGAAGGACTGTCTCTTATACACATATGACGCTGCCGACGACTTAATAGGTGTAGATCTCG
>USBU01000158.1 GCA_900553005.1 uncultured Eubacteriales bacterium
CGAGATGTAGCTCCGTCTCGTGGGCTCGGAGATGTGTATAAGAGACAGGGACTTGTACCGATTGTTACTTTGGCTTTTTTGCAGATACTGCTGTCTACGCTTGCGCGCAAAAGTCTTTGGGCGCGGCGCATTATAAGCGGCAGCTCCATTATAGCCATAGATAAAAACGGTATAAATTACGAGAATCTCAAAAAAATGAATATCAATATAAATGACCTTATTGAAGCTGCTCGGTCGGGAGGCTATATGGATTTTAACGAAATCGCATATGCGATTTTTGAAACCAACGGTAAGCTTTGCGTAATCGAAAAGCCGAGCGATCCGACGGTCGTCAAGCCGCCGCTGTTGCCCCTTACTCTTATGGTGGACGGCGAATGGGAGGAAGATAATCTTAAAATTGCAGAGCTTACTAAGCCTCAGCTTACCGAATTTATAAAGAAAAACGGTGTGAAAAGCATTAAGGACGTGCTCTATATGGACGTGCGGCAGGACGGAACGGTATATCTCGCGCCTAAATACGGCAAATATATAACCGAAGAACTAAAGGTTAACGGGGGAAATTGGTAAGGGGGTCACCGTTTGAAATCATGAAAAAATTTATAAGCATAATAGTAATATTAGCCGTAATGCTGGGCGCGGGCATAGCGGAAATAACGCTCAGCTCAGGGCTTTTCAAAGAGCTTAACGCGCAGCTGTTAGAGGTAAACGCAAGCCTTAAAGTCAACGAGCAGAATCCCGCCAACGCGGACACGGCAGCGAAAATGGATTCGGTAATGGAAAAATGGGAAAAAAGCAAAAAATTAGCGCTTATGTTTTCAAATCACTCGATTATGCGCTCTCTGGACGAAAAGCTGGTATCTCTTAAGTCGTGGATAGAATGCGGCGGATATGAGGACGCCCGTGCGCTGTGCGAAGTCTCTATCGAGCTTACAGAGGATCTTATTGACGAAACTTATCCCGTTATCACCAATTTGTTTTAAACTTGACACATAAAGGCGGTAATTCGTTTGCAATTTGCCGCTTTTTATATTACAATAAATCCGTAGTTTACACGGAGCGAATTTACGCGTGAAGTTTATCGAACTTAAAAAACATCTTGCCGCCGACGGAGTCAAGTCCTGTTATATAATTTCGGGCGACGATTCTTTCGTGATAAAGAGCGCGGTGAATATTTTTCTGACGCTGACGGGAGATTTCCGAGAGCTAAATTATTCCTGCTTTTCTAAAGACGCGTCTTTGTCCGAGGTGACGGCTGCGCTTTATTCTCCGCCCATGCTGGCCGATTACAGAGTTATAAGGGTTTCGGATTTCACAGGCGATTTAAAGCCGATAAAAGCGTATCTTGAAAACCCCAATCCGACTTCAGTATTGATTTTTACCGGAGCGCTTACTGCGAATTTCAATACGATTGTTCCGAAATGCGAAATGGTGGATTGCAATAGGCTGGACGCAGCATATCTTAGCGGCTGGGCGATGAAAAAAGCGGCAGCGGAAAAACGTATTCTTGCTTCCGACGCCGCCGGATTGCTTGTCGAATACTGCGGCCGTGATATGAACAGAATCACGGGCGAGCTCAACAAGCTTATAGATTATGCGGATGAGGAGATCTCGTCCGACGCGGTCAAGGCTTTGGTCGCGCCGGAGCTGGAATTTAAGGTTTACGAGCTTAGCGAGGCGATTGCCGAGAAAAATGCCGGCAAGGCCGTAAAGCTGACGGAGGCGCTGCTTGACGACAACAATTCTCCGGTTTCTCTTCTTGGAATGCTATTCAATCATTTCAGGCGGCTGCTGTATGTTTCGATTAATTCCTCTTCAGATACGCTGGCCTCTGATCTAAAGGTAAAGGAATTTGCCGTGAAAAAAGCGGTTAAGCAGGCGGCGGGCTTTTCGCCGCGGCGGCTGAAGGTCATATTCGACAGACTTAATATGCTGGATGCGGCGGTTAAATCCGGTGCGATAACCGATAAAAACGCTTTGCTGACCTTCGTCTGCGAAACGGTTTCTGTCGGTTGAATAAAAATAAACGGAGATATAAGGTGAATTTTATAAAAGATAAAAAAATCAATAAATACATAGTTATGGCCGTGCTTTTTTTAAGCTTCGGATATTCCGGATTTTATTCGATGCGCGGTACGCTCGCGCTTTTTACCGCCGGAATGGATTTTTACGTATTCAACGACGTTTTCGCGATTTTATTCGCGGCGTTGATAGGCGGACTCATATACGAACTTATTACGATGTTTCTAGCAAAAAGCGCGTCTTTAAGGCTTAACGGCAGAGGGGCGGATATTCAGTATGCGCTTCGTTTTTTCTATATCCCGGCCAATCTGTTGTCTGGAGCTTTAAAAACGCTTTATTTTTTCTTTCCTTATATTTTTACTTACGGCGAAATTTTTATAGATTTTCTTTTTGCTCTCGTGTTTTTCGCGGTGTTTCTTTGGTATTGCTGTAAAAATTATTTCAGGAAGGAAGAGTACGGCCGGACGATAATGTTTCTTGGCAGTTCGTTTTTAAGCGTATATGGTTTTATCGCGGTACTGTCGTTGCTTTCGGGGGTACTGGCATGAAGAGAATTTTTTACATCGTAATTATTGTTACGGCGCTTATTTCGCTTGCGGGATGTACCGGACGTGACGTTAATTCACAAGTAAGGCTTTCCGGCGGCGAGTCGTTTTTTTCGGAAGCCTCTATGACCGCGGCTCTGGACGAGTTTATGGGTGAGGGCGAAGAAAGCCGCAAAGACCGGACGTCATTCGGAGAAGGTGAGAAAAAGGCTGCAGAATATCTGAAAAACGAACTTTCCGCCTGCGGATACTCAGAGGAGGGCGGCACGCTTTCCGTGCAGAATTTTAACGTGGAAGTTACGCAGCGTTATACTAACGAAACTCAGAAGCTTGAATCTCAAAACGTTATTGCGGTTTTTAATCCCGGACATGAAAATAATGTCGTTGTCGGCGCATATTACGATAACCTTTATTCGCAGGTGGCGCTTGTCGGACTCGGAGGAACTGCTGGCGAAGGCGTTTTTAAAAACGCTACGGGCGTAACGGTGCTGCTCGAATTGGCAAAAGCTTTCAGTGAAAACGCTCCCGAAACCGATTTTACCGTTTATTTCGTATTTTTCGGCGCCAGCGAAGCGGGCGTGGTCGGCAGCTCCAGATTTGTGACGGAATATCTGAAAGAAGTAAAAAACGTTTTGCTTATGGTAAATCTTGACGGCATTGCTGGCGACATAAATATTTATTCGGACGAGGTAGATACGGTTCAGGCGGATTTGTTTGCTGAAAACGGCGCAAATTTCGAGACCGAATTTTCCGTCATAAAACGCTCGGCGCCTCTTTTTCCTCAGAGCTATGCGGAAAGCTTAAGCTATTCGCATTACGGGTTGATTGGCGATCACGTGACGTTTTTCGAGCGCGAAGTGCCTGTGGTAAATTTGTTCGGAGGAAAAATTGACGGATTTTCGTATTACAAGGATAAGCCGGACTCATTGACTTCATTTAAAAGCGAATATGCCGGCTACGGAAAGACGATGGCTGACACTGCGGCCCTCGTTTACGGTACTTTGTGCTCGGATGAATTTGTTTCTTCTGCGGCGGCATTCAGGACGGATAAGTTCGATTACGGATTTTTTACCGGCGGTATTTACGCTCAGATAGCGTTTATCGGACTAATTATATTGCTCGCGGCGGCTCTGATATTTATCTGTCTCTTATACACATCTCCGAGCCCACGAGACGGAGCTACATCT
>USBU01000159.1 GCA_900553005.1 uncultured Eubacteriales bacterium
CGAGATGTAGCTCCGTCTCGTGGGCTCGGAGATGTGTATAAGAGACAGATTAAGCCCGGCGCACATCTGTCCAGCAAGGGCAAAATGTACGAAATACTGGAAGTAAACAAAGACGCCTCCGTTCCCTTCCAAAAACAGGGCAACACTCAAAAACTTGAATGTTATATCATAAAGGTCGAAGAAAAGAAATAACCGCTATTTGCCATTGCAAACAAAAAACCATTCGCCGTTTAACAGGAGAATGGTTTTTTTTACTGCCGATACGCAATCCGCGCAATCGATACCTTACAAAGTTTTGCGAAAACAACATCCGGCTAAATCCGGCCGTTTCCGCCGGCAAACGGCTTTACGGCAGGTTTTAAGCTGTGCAAAAAGAGACGAATCGCTTAAAGTCAGAGCAGCGTTTCAACCCCGCCGCCGAGAATAAGCGACGCCGCGCCTATAAGTCCCGCGTCGTTACCCAGACTTGCGATATGCAGCTCCACCGAGGGCGCCTTGTCGCCTCCATAAGAAAAATCCTTTATATAACGCCTAAGGGGTGCGGTAAGATATTCGCCCTGAGCGCATACTCCGCCGCCCAAGATTATCGCCTGAGGCCGGAAAACGTTGATAAAATTACAAAGCCCCTCCCCGAGATATTCTATATAATCGTCAACCACCTTGCGAGCGGAATAGTCGCCCTTCTTTGAACACTCGAAAGCCGTGCGGCCGTCCACCTTATCTAGGTCTCCGCCCACGAAATCCCACATTAAGCTGCCTTTATCCTTGCGCATAGCCACCTTGGTATCGCGTATGAGCGCCGTTGCGCTGGCATAGCTCTCCAGACAGCCGCGCCTGCCGCAGGTACACAGCTCTCCGCCATGAACGATGACCGTATGACCAAGCTCCGTACCCTTGGACTCGTTGCCCTCGAACAGCTTATTGTCTATCACCACTCCGCCGCCTACGCCCGTACCCAAAGTTATGAAAACCGTGTCGGAATACTCGCGCCCAGCGCCGAAAACCGTTTCACCTAAAGCCGCTACGTTAGCGTCGTTGCTGACCTTGGAAGGCAAATCGATATATTTTTTAAGCTCCTCAAGAAGGGGAACGTCGCTCCAGTAAAGATTATTAGCGTAATCGACGGTGCCCCTGCGGCTGTTTACCGCGCCGGGGCAGCCTATGCCCACTCCTGCAATGTCGCCTAGCGCAATCCCGCTTTCTTTGCACAGCGATTTAAGCTGCGCCGCTATATCCGAAACGATAACCCTGTAGTCAAAGCTCCTGTCCGTAGGGATAGAAGCTTTGATAATAATTTTTCCTCCGTCGTCAACTATACCGGACTTTATTCCCGTGCCGCCAATATCCACACCGAACGCGTACATTTTTCAATTCTCCTTAGTCATAAGACATTCCGTCTTTTTATCGCTTTTCAATAATAGCATATTGCATATAAAACACACAAGCGGAATAACTGAGCTTATTGCGAAAGCGGCGTTAAGCCCCAAGCTGTCCGCAAAAAATCCCGCGCCCGTCGGAATTATACTTCCGCCTAGGTCTCCGCAGATGGCAAGAAGCGCAAAAATCCAAGCTCCGGCAGAGGGAAATTTTTTCCCGGCGACGACCAGCGTCCCCGGCCACAGCAAAGAAACCGTTAAACCGCACAGCACGCAGGCGACCAATGCAACCCACGAAACGGGCACCAGTCCCACCACCAGATAAAGCGCAAAGCTGGTCAGACTGCCCAGCACCAGCACTTTATTCATATTCAGTCTGTCGCCCATAAGCCCGTAAACCGTGCGCCCTATACCCATCATCACCGCAAAAAGACACATTCCGACCATGTCTGATGTAAATTTATCAAAGCCGAGCGACAGTGTGGCAAACGTGGAAACATACTGATTCATTACGATTTCGGTGCCGCCGGCGGTAAAAATCGCCAGCATGGCGATAAGCATATAAGGCGAAAACATCGTCCTGCTCTTTTTACCCGCGCTCGGATGAGGATCGCGCCTGTTGATCGGACAAAGCGAAAAAAGCACCACGCCGGCAACGGGCATCAACGCCCAGAAAAATACTATATAATGCCAGTTTTCGGCTCCGGCCGCCAGCACGTAAAGCGAAGTAACGACTATCGCCAGCACCTGGCCCCAGGCGTAAAACGAATGCATCAGCGCCAAAGCCCCGCTCTTGCTTTTGCTGTCAGGTATGGCGTCCGTTATAGGAGTTATGATAACCTCCAGCATACCTCCGGAAAAAGCGAAAAGCACGGTGCCCACAATCATAAACGCATATACGAGTCCGCCGTCCGTTACGAACGAAAACATGGGAAATAATGCGAAAACTATAAGGCCGACAGCGGAAAGAGCCACTGCCGCAACCGCAATCTTACGGTAAGAAAGTCTGTCTACGAAAACCGTGAGGGTAACGTCGGCAATCAGCTGCGAGCAGAAATTTATACCGACCAATACGCCCAGCTGCCAAACTCCGAAACCGTATAAATCCATGAATGAAACGAAAAGCAAGGCGGTTATATTAGCTATTACCGCCTGATTTGCGATACCTATCACGCAAGCGACAAACGTCGATCTGTACGTAAGCTTTCCGGTTATAACTGAAGCGCTCATTTTATATTAAATCCGTAAAATCAATATTTTGTCAGTCGTTTTTTCTGTCAATCGTTATTTTGTCTATGGAAGCTTCCAGTTTTTTCTTTTCCTGCTCGTCCTTGCCCTCAAGATATTCGCTGAAAATTTCCATTGCTCTGCTGGTCACAACGGACCTGCGCGCGCGCAAATTTTTACCCGGCTCCGTATCGGACATATTTATGTCAGACTCAGCCTTTTCAAGTTTTTTTATTCCGTCCGCGTCGGCAGACGCACCGGCTGCGCGCTCCTCGTCAACAACATTCGATTTATTTAAATCAGATTCCGCGGCCGACGCCGCTTCCGGCGCGCAAACAGATGCAATCGGACCGTCGTCCAAAACGCAGGATTTATCTTCCGCTTTCTCCGGCGCATCGCCCAAAAAATTTACGGCGGGCTTGCTGCAATCCGGTATGGGCGCAGGCATCTCCCTCTCCGATTCGGATATAAAACCGTCTTCATCGGAAGTGTCCGCAACAAAAGCGTCGGAGCTTTCGTTAAATGAACCTACGTCAAATTCCGATGACAAATCCGTAAAATCCTCCTCGTCGCCGGAATAATTTTCAAACGCGGAATTCACCTCGCGCGCAGCGTTTTCACTGACCGAAAAATAACCTTCTCCCTCGCCGGGAAGCACCGGACTGAGATAATCGTCGCGGCGTTTCCACTTTACGGGTAGCAGCACGACGGCCAGCAGCGACAAAACAAACACCGAATACATCAGCGCAGACGCTACGGGATAACCGAACAGCGTTTCGGCAAACGGCGCGATAAACGGAATGGGAATAAGGCGCCGTCCGCCGAACGTTATAATAACGTCGGCCCCGTCCGTTTCGGCAGCCAGTCCGAAAATCCCGAATTTATCTATGAGCATCATCAGCGAAAACGCCAGCGAAGCTATCAGCACAATCCACGACAGTATGAAAAACAGCACCCAGCCGAACGAAACGCCGTGATGACGAATACGGACAACGATAATCAAATCCAACACAAAATAGGCCAGCGCGAATACTGCAACCGCCGAAAAGGATATTACCTGCGACTGTACCGTAAAATCTATCATCTGTCTCTTATACACATCTGACGCTGCCGACGACTTAATAGGTGTAGAT
>USBU01000160.1 GCA_900553005.1 uncultured Eubacteriales bacterium
CTCTATACCGGCGGGACAATCTATAAGCACGTAATCAAATCGGCTTTTCAAAGAGGCGATCACCGCCTTTATCGACTGGGAATCGACGCGGCTGCAATCGTAGCTGTGCACAGACGGCAGAATGAAAAGTCCGTTTGTTTCCGGATCCTCGACTAGCGCCTGCCTGACGCGGCAGCGATTTTCGATAACGTCCACTATGTCGTAAACGACGCGGTTTTCTACGCCCATAAGCACGTCAAGATTATTCAGTCCCATATCCGTATCAACCAGTGCCGTTTTCAAGGAAAGCGAGGCAAGAATTCTGCCTATATTGGCGGTAAGAGTCGTCTTGCCGACGCCGCCTTTACCAGAAGTGACCACTATAGACCTAGACATAACATACCTCCCTTTTAATGAGCCGTCGGGTGCGTTTCCTAAACATTTTACAGTATTTAAATGCAAATATATTAGCTTAATTTGTCGAAACAGCGCCGATATTGCAAAAAAATTCTTTAATATCTTCAGGAAAGCAATAAGCAAAACGCGCCTGCAGTTAGTAAGCAAATAAAAAGCCGGACGCACACGCGTCCGGCCGGCCGAATAACGATTTTACTGCTGCGCGTTTATCTGCTTCAGCAGCTCCTTATTGCCAAGGAGCTTACCCGCACCGGAAATCGCCGTATATTCCGGATCCTCGCCTATGGTTACGGGAATTTCAAGCACCTCTTTGAAAATACGCTCCAGTCCCGGCATCTTGGCGGCTCCGCCCGCGGCGAAAAGCCCCGAGCCGTGAATGCCCCCGGCAAGCTCCGGCGGACAAAGATTCGTTATGCCATGAACGGCCTCCGCAATCCTGGCGTAATAAGGCAAAAGAGCCTCGTAAACGTCGGTTGCATAAACGCTGAGCGACGAAGGCGTCATAGTATTGGTATTTATGCCCTTTACCTCCATGGAAGAAATATCGTTAGGATAAAGGCTGCCGATCTCCTCCTTTATCCGCCGCGCCGTATTCAATCCCACCTTAAGCCCGTACTTGCCTACAAGAAAATCCGCAAGAGCCTTGTCCATCATATTTCCGCCGACATTGACCGAGCAGCCGGAAATGGTCCCGCACAGACTTATTATGGCGATTTCGGTCACGCCGCCGCCAATGTTTACTACAAGTCCGCCGGCGGGCGACGCAACCGGCAAATCAAAGCCCAGCGCGGTGACCAAAACATTGTCGACCATGCTGACCTCGTTGACTCCCGCGGACCTTACTACGTCCTCGTACACCTTACGTTCACCGACCGTTAAGCCCGTAGGAACCGCCAATATCGCGCGGACACGCGGAAAAAACACGTAACTGGGCGGTAAAATACGTTTGATAAACTCGGTCATCATACTTACGCACGCGTCGGCGTCAGCTATATAACCGTCCGCGACGGGACAGACTACCGTAGTCTTTTCAGGCGCGCGTCCCTGCATCTGCACCGCTTTAGAGCCTACGGCAAGCAATTTTTTATTTTCACTGTCGCCGATAAACGCCACGACGGAGGGCTCTCTGAGCACCAATCCGGAGCCGGACATATAAATCGACGTAAACGAAGTGCCGATTTCTATTGCTATATCCATGGAAGCCATTTCAAAAATTTTCCTCCAGCATTGTCCTAAGTAAATTTACGGGAAGTCCTATAACGTTATCCTCGTCTCCTTCGATTTTTGCAATAAGCGGCTTAAGCTCCGCGTCCTGGATACCGTAGCCGCCGGCCTTGTCGAAAGGACGCCCATCCGCAATATAACGCTCGATTATGCCGTCGTCGAAATCATTAAATGTAACCAATGTCGATTCCGACGCAGTAACGCTTTTCAATCCGTTAATGACGGCCAGTCCGGTTATGACCTCGTGAGTCCGCCCGCACAGCAGCCTGAAAAACGAACGGGCCTCCGTATCATCGCCAGGCTTGCCGAGCACACGTCCGTCCGCGACCACCACTGTGTCCGCGCCGACGACGATTCCTCCCGAAACGGAAAAAACAGTCTCAGCCTTTTTTAGCGCCAGCTTTTTTACAAGTTCCTCCGGACTGGACGCTTCGACATGCTCATCCGCACCGGAAGGAATTATGCTGACCTCAAGCCCGCCGATCCTGCTGATGAGCTGCCTGCGCCGTGGCGAAGCGCTGGCAAGCGTGATTTTCATAGAATCTCCAGATTTTTCCTGAACGCCCGCGCAAACTCGGCGCCTGCGCTCATTGCGTCCTTGATCTCAAGAGACGCGTCTCCGTCAACCTCGGTTTTCATAATAACCGAATCGCCCAAAACATCGCAGTTAATGGTCTTTACCGCGCCCGTCATCGAACGATCAAGACTTTCGGCTATGCGCAAAATTACGCTAAGCCGCATGACTGCGATAAGGTCCTCCTCCCTGAGCAGGTCCTTATATTTAGACCATTCCTGAACACTGAACTCGTCGCGTCTGGTCCCCTGTGCGACGAACGCGGCAAGCACTAAATCGCGGTGAGATACGCCGTAAAGATTGGAATTAAGTATAAAATAAAAGCTGTGCCGGTAACGGTCGTAAAATTTAATTCCCGAACCGCTGTCGTGCAAAAGAGCGGCTATGCGCAGCACTTTAACGTACTGACGGGGAAGTTTATGCAGCACTCTGAGCTGTTTATAAAGCTGAATGGAGAGATTGCAGACCTGCTCCGCGTGAGGAATGTTTACGTTGTAATAGCTCATCAGCGTATTGGCCGAAAAGCCCATAACGTCGCTCAGGGGTTTTTCTATCGTACTGGGAACAGCGTGATTGAACATTATTCCCTCGCGTATGCCTGCGCCGGAAATTACGATATTTTCAAATCCGGTATTTTCAAGAAAGCCCTTGACAGAAGCAAGCGCCGCGACGAAAATATCGGCGCGCTCGGAATTAAGCCCCTTGATCTTAGAGCGTTTTTCCGGCTCGAGAACTTTGACCATATCGTAAACGCTGTTGAAATCATCCCTGCCGACGTTGAAGTTATGAATCATATCCAAAGGATAACGCTTGATACGCTTGACTATACGCGCCAGGTTTCTGAACGAACCGCCGACGCCGACAAATTGCACGTCGGGATCAAGCTCCTTAAGCCAGGATATTTTCTGAAGCTGCTCGAAAACGTAGGTTTCGATCTGCTTGGCCTGCTCCTCCGGCTTTAAACCCGGATCATTGAAAAGATCGCTCAGCGTAATCGTGCCGAACGGCAGATTTTCACGGTTAAGCACATTGCGGCGGTTGTAATGAATAAGCTGAAGGCTGCTGCCGCTGATATCCATTATTACGGCTTTGGGAATATCGAGCGAATTGATCACGCCGTGATATATATGCAAAGCCTCCTCTTCCTCGGTAAGCACCTTAAACTTAAAGCCGCAGACCGTATTGATTTCCTCTATAAAGCTGCGCTGATTTTTTGCCCGGCGGACGGCATTGGTTGCAAAGGCATACACCTTGTCCACATTATAGCTGTCGCACAGCTTACGGAACATCTTTAGCGTTTTCACCGCCTGAGCGACGCGCGACGGCTTTAAAAAACCGTCCCTGTCCATATCCTGTCCAAGCCGCACGCTTTCCTTAAGCTCGTCGAATATGACGAAATGCCCGTTGGGCAATATATTGGCAAGTACAAGCCTTGCCGTGTTGCTGCCTAAATCGATTACCGCAATTTTTTCCACGTTGTTTCTCCGCTGTCTCTTATACACATCTCCGAGCCCACGAGACGGAGCTACATCTCGT
>USBU01000161.1 GCA_900553005.1 uncultured Eubacteriales bacterium
CCCATTAGGGGCAAAAAGACCTATGAAGGTGTTTTGGTAAGACGGGACGAAAATTCTCTGACGCTGAAAACAGATAAAGAGCAAATTACAATAGAAAACAATAAAATAGCGCTCGTAAGACCGCTGGTTAAATTTGAATAAACCATTTTGGAGGGACGAAAACAAAAATGACAAGCAAGGATTTTTTCCTCGCACTAGAGGATTTGGAAAGGATTAAGGGAATTAAAAAATCTGTGTTTATCGAGGCGCTCGAAACGGCGCTTGCCATCGCATACAAAAAACAGATGGGTACCAGCAAGGCGATAGAAGTCAAGCTGAATCCCGAAAGAAATACAATAAAAATCACTGCTTATCAGACGGTAGTTGAAGAGGTCGAGGACAAGGATACCCAGATATCGCTTGAGGATGCGCGTCTGATAGATAAAAAATACAAGGTTGGCGATATCGTCAGCGAGGAAATAAATTCCAAGGATATAGATCGCATTCCCGCACAGACCGCAAAGCAGGTTATACTCCAGAAGCTGCGTGAAATCGAAAGCGAAAACGCCTTTAACGAGCTTTCGCAAAAGGAGGACGAGCTTATCACCTGCGTGGTGCGCCGTATCGAGGGCAGCAACGTTCATGTGGAAATAAACAAGCAGATCGAGGCCGTTCTTATGCCTCAGGATCAGGCTCCTAACGATAAATACGTTATAGGTAAAACCGTCAAGGTTTATGTTAAAAAAATCAAAATCGGGCCCAGAGGTCCGCAGGTGCTTGTGTCGCGCACCGTTCCCGGATTTGTCAAAAGATTATTTGAGCTGGAAGTACCGGAAATTGCAAACGGACTTGTCACCATAAAGGCCATAGTCAGAGAGGCCGGATACAGAACCAAAATGGCCGTTTATAGCGAGGACAGCAGTATAGACGCGGTGGGCGCTTGCGTAGGCAACCGCGGAATGAGAGTCAGCGCTATTGTTTCAGAGCTGGGCGGAGAAAAGATAGATATTATTCCATGGTGTTCGGATACTCTTGAGTTTATCGCGCGCAGCTTGAGTCCGGCTAAGGTCGTTATGGTGCAGGTAAACGACGACGAGCGCACGGCTAAGGTTGTCGTAATGGACGATATGCTGTCGCTGGCAATCGGTAAGGACGGACAAAACGCGCGTCTCGCGGCTAAGCTTACCGGTTGGAAAATCGACGTTAAACCTTACTCGTCGCTTGTTCAGAATCCCGAGGAGGACGATTCCGCGGTCGAGGAGGAGTTGGCCGCGCCGGCGGAATCCGAAGGAAGCGCTTTTGAAGAGGAAATTTTCGACGAGGATCTCGGAGATTTGGAATAATATTTTTTATCGGAGAGCATATGAAGGAGAAAAAGTCGCCTCAAAGAATGTGCGTAGCGTGCAGAGCAATGCGCGATAAACGCGAGCTCATAAGGATCGTGCGCTCGCCCGATGGGGAAATTGCGCTTGATTTTACCGGCAAAAGGAACGGTAGAGGCGCTTATGTGTGTCCAAGCCGGGAGTGTATAGCCAAATGCCGGAAAACAAAAATTCTCAACAAGACGTTTTCCGTAAATATAGACGAAGAAATTTATGATAAGCTTATCGAGGAGCTGGAAGTTGGCGACAGATAAAGTTATTTCGCTTTTGGGATTTGCAATAAAAGCAGGGAATGTAGTATTCGGCTCGGATTCGATAGAACGCTGCCGTAAGAAAAAATTTCTGATTTTACTCTGTCATACGCTCAGCGACGGAACAAAGGAAAAGCTTTTAAGGGACAATAAGGGTATTCCCGCAGCAATCAGCCGGACATTGACGGTGGGAGAGATTACGCACAGGCCGGGCTGTAAGGCGCTGGCGGTTACGGACAGACAAATGGCGGCGGCAATTATGGATTATATGAACGGAAGCTATCAGCTTGTTACGGAGGTAAAATAATTGGTTAAAGACAACAGACCTACAGAGGAAACCACAGAAGCCTTTTCCAATATAAAAAAGGTCAATTCTCTTGTTCAGTCGGGAGGAAAGGAGTCGTTTGCTTCTCTCTTGTCCGATTACAGGGCGGTTCAGCGTAAAATCGATTCCGCTTTGGAGCTGATACGCCAGCGCAACGCGGAGAAGGAGCGCGCAAAAAAAGAAGAATCCGACAGGCTTAAGCAGGCTGAGCTGGATAAAAAGGCTAAGCCCGCTCCGCCTAAAGATGAAGCTTCTTTCGAAGAATCGGCTGACAAAAAGGCCGATGCGGCGGTCATTAAGCAAAAGCCCGTAGAGGATAAGCCTGCTCCGGAGATGAAGAAGGAAGAAACGCCTAAGCCGGAGAAAAAAGAAAACGTGCGGACTATGACGTTTGACTCAACGGCGTCTTTGCAGACAAAGACAACTCCGAGCTTTGTTCGCGGAATGTATACGCCTCCGCCGGCAATGCAGAGGACTCCTCAGACTAAGGGGCAGATGGGGCCGAGAAGTCAGGGGCGCGGACAGAATCAGTCTCGTCCTCAGGGACAGGGCGGATTTCAGCGTTCAGGCGCTTCACAGGGACAAAAGGGGCCGTTGGGTGCGCGTCCGGCAGGATTGCGGACCGGGGCGCCAAAACTTGCGCCTATTCCTATTGCGCCTTCAAAGGACAGAAAAGCCTTTGACAAAAAGAAGGATTTTAATAAACCTGAAGATAAAAAGACGATGAATAAGCGCACGCTTATACGCAAAGGCTTCATTACCGATGATATCGGCGAGGAGCGTATGGGGACGCGTAAGCTTAAAAACAAAAAGGCTAAGGAGCCTGTCGTTATAGCGCCCGTTAAAATTGAAAAGGCAGTTATTACCACCGAAAATCTTACTGTAAAAATCTTGAGCGAAAAAATCGGTAAAACTGCGCAGGAAATTATCAAGCAGCTTATGCTTCTTGGTATAATGACCAATATCAACAGCGTAGTGGATTTTCAGACTATGGAGCTTGTCGCCAATGAACTTGGCGTTGAGCTTGAGCTGAAGCTGGAGCAAACTAAGGAAGAAAAGCTCGAGGCCATGCACGACGAGCAGGACGATGAAAAGGATCTTGTAAAGCGTCCTCCTATTATTACTGTAATGGGACATGTCGATCACGGCAAGACTTCGCTTTTGGACGCTATAAGAAAAACCGCCGTTGCGGCAGGAGAGGCCGGCGGAATTACTCAGCATATCGGTTCATATTCGGTCATGTGCAAGGGCGAGAAGATAACTTTTCTCGATACGCCCGGTCATGAAGCGTTTACCGAAATGCGCGCGCGCGGTACCTTTGTTACAGATATTGCCGTTCTTATCGTTGCGGCTGACGACGGCGTAATGCCGCAGACGGTCGAATCGATCAATCATGCCAAGGCGGCTAAGGTGCCGGTTATCGTGGCAATCAATAAAATAGATAAGCCCGGCGCTAATATAGAAAAAGTCAAGCAGGCTCTTACCGAATACGAGCTTATACCCGAGGAATGGGGCGGCGAAACGATCATGGTGCCCATTTCCGCCAAAACCGGCGAGGGCATCGACAAGCTGCTTGAAATGATACTGTTTCTTGCCGAGTACAATAATTACCGAGCAAATCCGAAGCGGCAGGCGCGCGGTTCGGTTGTCGAGTCCAAATTGGATAAGGGGAAGGGGCCCATTGCAAATATTATCGTGCAAAACGGTACTCTGCACGTGGGCGATTACGTCGTTTCCGGTATTACCAGCGGGCGCGTAAGAGGAATGGTGGACGATAAAGGGCGCTCC
>USBU01000162.1 GCA_900553005.1 uncultured Eubacteriales bacterium
TTATATGACATTGTAAACCCGGAGTTTGGTAATACTAATCCGATTGAAAGGAGCGTTCCTTAAAGATGGAAATCGGTTTGAAGATCAAGGAATTACGGCTTAAAAATCAGCTTACGCAGGAGGAGCTGGCCGATCGGTGCGAGCTGACAAAGGGATATATCTCTCAGCTTGAAAACGATCTGACAAGCCCTTCGATTGCTACGCTGAAGGATATCCTTCAGGCGCTGGGAAGCTCGCTGACCGATTTTTTCGCGTCGGACGACGATGAAAGCCTTGTATTCGGCGCAGACGATTATTTCGTTAAGTCGGGCGAGTATTCGCGCATTACCTGGCTTGTGCCCACCGCGCAGAAAAACATGATGGAGCCTATACGGCTTGAACTCGGACCGGGCGCCGCAACCGAAAAGGATATGCCGCACGACGGCGAGGAATTCGGATACGTGCTCAAGGGCAAAATAAGACTGCATATAGGCAAGCGCAGGGCCGACGCCAAGGAGGGCGAAAGTTTTTATTACCGTTCAGGCCAGACGCATTATATCGAAAACATAGGAAAGGGAGTGGCCGTAGTAATCTGGCTTTCCTGCCCGCCGAACTTCTGATAAAAGGATTAGGATTATGAAAGAAACCAGAGAGCAAAGATTCGATAAGATAATCGAGGTTAAAAACGTAAAAAAGATTTTCGACGACGTGACGGTTATAGACGACATGAATCTTTCTATCCGCCGCGGTCAGTTTGTTACGCTGCTCGGCCCCAGCGGCTGCGGCAAAACGACGCTTCTGCGCATGATAGCGGGATTTATAATGCCTACCAGCGGTTCGATATTGATAGAGGGGCAGGATGTGACCGAAATGCCGCCATATAAGCGTCCCGTCAATACGGTTTTTCAGAAATATGCGCTTTTTCCGCATTTAAGCGTTTTTAAAAACGTTGCCTTCGGTCTTAAGCTTAAGTCCGTCGATGTCGCGGCCGAGGATAAAAACGGCGCCGCAGTTACGCTCAAGCGCAAGCTTACCAAGGCGGAAATCAAGGAAAAGGTGGAAAAGGCTCTGAATATGGTCGGGCTTGCCGATTACGGTCACCGCGACGTAAATTCGCTGTCCGGCGGACAGCAGCAGCGCGTTGCGATTGCGCGCGCACTTGTGCTTGAGCCTAAGGTTTTGCTGCTTGACGAGCCATTGGGTGCGCTGGACCTTAAGATGCGCAAGGATATGCAGGTTGAGCTCATGAAAATGCACCGCGAGCTGGGAATAACCTTTGTGTACGTGACTCACGACCAGGAGGAGGCGCTTACCATGTCGGACGTCGTGGTCGTAATCAACGACGGCGTAATACAGCAGATAGGGGCGCCTAAAAAGGTTTACGACGAGCCGGCAAACGCGTTCGTAGCGGATTTTATAGGCGAGAGTAATATACTTTCCGGGATTATGGTAAAGGATTTTGCCGTCAAATTTCTGGATACGGTTTTCGAGTGCGAAGATAAGGGCTTTGCAAAAAACGAGCCCGTCGATCTTGTTGTCCGGCCGGAGGATATTAAAATTTATTCTGCTGATTCGGGCAAGGGCCAGCTTGAGGGCCGCGTTCTTACAACTGTATTTAAAGGAACGTGGTACGAAATGGAGATAGAGGCGGGCGGTTATGAGTTTACGGTGCAGTCCACTTCGGAAGCGCGCCCCGGTGAAAGCGTCAGACTTGGGATCAAGCCGGACGGCATTCACATCATGAAAAAGCTTCGCACGGTCAATGAATTTCGCGGCGAGATCAGCGGAGAAAATACGGTTGATTTCTGCGGGGGCACCTTTGATTTCGACAATAAGGACGGACTGGAGAAGGGCGCGTCGGTCAAGGTTTACGTCGGCTTCGACGGAGTGGAGCTCACCGACGACGAGGACGACGGAGTTATCGGCGCAAACGTAACTCAGACTCTTTATAAGGGAAATTATTACCAGGTTCAGATTTATACCGACACGGACGAGGATTTTTACATCGATACGACCGACGAATGGGACATAGACGATCGCGTCGGAGTACGGATTGCGCCGGATTGCATAAGGGTCGAGCTTGCTGCCGAGGAGGGCGAAGATGAGGAAAAATAATTTCCGACCTGCGTTTTTCGCGTTTCCTTATGTGCTCATATGCGCGATTTTCGTTGTGTTTCCGTTGATTCTGGTGCTAGTATATGCGTTTATCGGGGCGGACGGCAGCTTTACGTTCGATAATTTCGTTCAGGTGTTTACCGAAAGCTCCAATCTCACGCTACTGTTAAAAACAATCGGCATAGCCGCACTTACAACCGTTCTTTGCCTTGTAATAGCGTATCCCACCGCGTTGATACTGGCTTCGGCTCCCTTTAACCGTTATGTGGTGCTGGCTCTTTTGTTTATAATCCCTATGTGGATGAATTTCGTTCTGCGCGTGATAGCCTTGAAATCTCTGCTTTTTATGTTCGGTATCGATTACGGATTTCTGGCGACGATGATAGGCATGGTTTACGATTTTCTTCCATTTATGCTGCTTCCTATTTATACGGTGCTGATAAATATGGATAAAAGCTACGCGGAGGCGTCGGCCGATCTTGGCGCAAACGGCTTCAGGACGTTTTTCAAGGTTACTCTGCCTCTGTCGCGCGGAGGAATAATAAGCGGCGTCACGATGGTATTCATGCCGGTCTTCAGCGCATACGCAATTACGGGAATGCTCGGCGACGCTTCTACAAACGTCATCGGCGGCAAAATAAACGGACTGTTTTTAACGACAAGCACCTGGGGAGTCGGCTCTGCTTTGGCCTTCGTTCTGCTTGTTCTCGTATTTATAACCATGCTGTTAAGCAACGTTTTTGCCAATAAAGCGCCCAAGGACAAATCCGCCGCGGCAAAAGGAGGAAACGCTCAATGAATAAAAAACTTTCACTGGCGCTTCGTTGGATTTTTCTTTGCTTAGTGCTGGCGTGCATATATCTTCCAATTGCGCTTATCATTGTTTATTCGTTTTCAGCGGAAAAGAATATCGGCGGTGAAAACGGCTTCGGATCGTTTACTCTTTCGCTTTACTCAAGCCTGTTCAAAAACAAGCAGCTGATGCAGGCTACGCTGAACACTCTGCTCATAGGCATCGCTTCTGCGCTGGCCGCGACGTTTATAGGCACGTTTACTTCAGTCGGGCTTTATTATATGAAGCGTGGTAAAAAGGCGGTCAATTTCGTTTCTCAGATTACGGTCGTAAATGCGGAAATCGTAACTGCTGTCGGCTTCTTTTTACTGTCGATATTTTTGCGCGACGTTATCGGGCTTCCGCTTCAGAAGGGCGTAGGCTGGCTTATCGTTGCGCATACGGTGCTGACTACTCCGTATGTAATTCTTACGGTAAGTCCCAGACTCAATCAGCTTAATCCCAATCTGTACGAGGCGGGACTGGATCTCGGCGCGGGACCGGTGCGCAGTCTTTTTACAGTCATTATGCCGCAGCTGATTGGCGGTATGATTTCCGGTTTTGCTCTTGCGTTTACGCTTTCGTTGGACGACTTTGTCGTGACAAACCTCAATAAGGGCACAAACGGAGTCAATACGATATCGACCTATGTTTACGCTAATTTAAAGCGCAATCTCGATCCGGCGATCAGGGCGCTGAGCACTATACTGTTCGTGACGGTGCTGGCTGTGCTTATTCTGTCTCTTATACACATCTGACGCTGCAGACGACTTAATAGGTGTAG
>USBU01000163.1 GCA_900553005.1 uncultured Eubacteriales bacterium
GGCTTGTATAGACCATTTTGAAAAATATTTTGACTAATTTTTATCGATTTTTTTTGTTTATTTTGTATATAAATAATACTCTGACTTTTGCGCCGTAACATCAATGCCGGCAGTCAGACAGTCTTTCCGCATTAAACCGGCCTGTCCTTTACGCACAAAAAACCAAAGTTTTTTTACGCCGTTGCCGGCTAAGACGCGCGCTGCCCGTTAAAAGTAGCGTTTTGCCGGCGTCTTTTTATTTACAAGCACGCGCATTTATGATAAAATACGATAAAGGTGAGCTTATGAAAAAGAATTCTGTTGTAGCCATTATATTATGTCTTACGGTACTTACGATATCCTCGGCGTTTACCTGCGCAGCGCCGGCAAACGCCGCCGGAGACTATTACCGATTTGAAAACGTAACCTCGGTTTACGCCGACGAAACAGGATACGCCGTTTCCGATGAACACGGACTGCATATTTTCGGCGGCTCCGAACCCGTCGTAATCGAAGAAATGAAAAACGCGGCCGCGGTTTTCCGTGTTGACGGTTATTTTGCTCTTACCGGAGGCTCGCTTATAAAATATTCGTCTGAAACAAATAAAACGGAAGACGTTGTTTCCGCCTCCGTTTTTACGGCCGAATACGCGGTTTATCACGGCGGGACCGTTTATCTTGCGTCCGAGACCGAAATACGCGCATATTCCCCGGACGGAAAAGCGCTGGCCGATACGTACACCCCGAAGGGTAAAATAAAAGGTCTGGCGGTCGCGGGCGATAAAATATATTACAGCGTGCAAAACGGAGCATACGCCGACATTTACGAAGCGGACGGCGAAGCGCCGACATTTACGGGAATAAGATCGGACGGAACGATTTTCGGAGCCAACGGACTGTATTCGATTTTACGCACCGGCGATATATGCGCCGTTGACGAAAGCGGCGAAGCAATGCTGACCGAAAACAGATACGTCGCAGCCGGCTTTGCTTACGGCGACAGGATTTATTATGCAACCGACATCGGAGAGCTGTTTTACAGCGAGAACGGTCGGGAAACTTTGATTGCCGCGTCGGAAAGCGGCGAAACCGGCTATTACTCTCACCCGAAATGGGCGGCGGCCAGAATGGGCAGATTGCTTGTCTGCGACTATCTGAACGACCGACTGGCAGTAGTTTCCGCCGAGGGAAAAACCTCTTACATAAAACTGCCCCGTCCTACCTCGGTATGCGTGGATAACAAGGGCGAAATTTACGTTTCGCACTCAGGAAATAAAATTACTCGCATTTCTACGGATCTTACGGATACCTTGGCTACTTACCAGACAGACGCCGCCATAAAAGGGCTGTACACGGGCAACGACAACTCGCTTTACGCGCTGTGCGGCAACAGACTTACGGCGGTGACCGGCGACGCTTTGACCGACGCGACGGGCATAACGTCCGCTTGCGCCTCGGCCGGCGGCGATACGGTTTACGTAAGCAAATCCGACGGCGTTTACGGACTTGACGGCACTGTCGTTTTCCGCACCGACGAAAGAATTTTATCCATGGCGGCGGACGCTGCCGGCAACTTTTTCATGGCGGTAGACAGAAGCGGCGGCTCGGCCGTAATACGCAGAGCTCCCGACGGCAATACGAGCGAAATTCTTTCCGGACTGAAAAGCAACGAGGTTACGGTAACCATTTCGCGCGCGGCGGCGGGAGGAGCAGGCTACGGCGACCTTATAATTACCGACGCTCGGACAAGCCGCATACGCTTTATAAACGCTAAAGACGCGGGAGTCGTCATGCAAATTTCCGCACAGCCCCAGCTTAAACCGTATGACGAGGAAAACGTTATTCGCTCAGCGCTCAACGCCTGCGGACTGTATTCGTCATTGAACGAAACGGATATTGCGGCCAGAATTCCGGCCGGAGCGCTGCTGATCGTCGCAAAATACAACGTCGCAGAGGACGCCAATTTCAGCTACGTTTTTTACGAGGATCCGTTCAGCAAGGCTTTTACCGGCGGCTTTGTATTCAAATCCAATCTCAGCGAGCCTCTTGCCGCAGCGGAGCCGCCGGCAGCCGACGGAGTGCTTTACACCTCTACCGCAAACCTTTACGAACTGCCCTCTCTTCAATCCGAAAAGCTTAAGGAAAACCTTGCCAAAAATACCGCGGTCAATCTGCTGCCCTTTGCCGATTACAACGTAACGGGCACCGACTGGTACCGTGTGCGCTTAAGCGACGGGACGCACGGCTATCTTCCGGCAAAATCTGTTTCCGTGCGGCATTTTATCCCCGACGCGGTCCGTCCGCAGTACAATGCGGAAATCATATCCGTCAAGGATTCCGTCGGAGCGCAGGCGTATTATGAGAAAGACGGCGAATATTTGCCCATTGACGAAGCTTTTCTTCTGGTCGGCACCAAGGTAGAAGTCGTAGGCGCCTTTGACACGTCTGAAAAATACACTAAAATTAAATATTTTGACGAAAAGCTAGGCACCTCGGAATGTTATGTGGAAACCATTTATATCGATTATAATAATATTTCGGTCGTTCAGATAATTGCCATAGCGCTTGCCGTAATTACTTTTATTCTGCTGATTATAATGTTGGTCAGGCTTTATATGAAAAAAAGAAAGCTGTAACGCTTTATTTCTATGATGCACTGACATCGTCTGTCGTTTAATATCTGCAGTCGTTTCGCGCTTTAAACGCCGTTAAACTTTTAAGCAGCATTTTTATGCCCGGCTATTTAAACAATTCGCTTTTAATTTATCGTCTGTAAACCCGCAGCGCGAAGTCGGCAAAAGCTTTTAACGGTGTTTCCCGGCAGAATCTCCCCCGTCTCTGCCGATTCGACGGGCTTTAAGCAGCATCAGGACCGACAGCAACGATGAGACAAGTCCAACGCACAGACCGAATGCGGCCGTGACGTAGGAATAAGCGATTTCAACGCCTGACGTAAACGACAGAAGCGCCGACTGAGTCAGCACCAACGCAGTAAGCGCTGCCGACAAATTGACGATTTTAAGACCGGATACAAGCATATCCTTCAATTTATTGGATTTAACAAGCCCTCTGACCGCCATAAAAAGCTCGGTAAAAGAAACTGCGGCCACGGTTATACCGGCAATCTTACCGTAAACAAGTCCGCTGCTGATAAAAAACAGCCTGACCATATAAAGAGAATACACCAGCGAAGCCGCAAGCAAAAATATCGCCATGAAGCAATAATAAACAGTCTCCTTTTTTATATCCTCTTTGCAAATCAACGCGCCGCGATAATAAAACTGCTTTGCAAGTCCCGTAAGCGCCGAATAAAACGCCGAAACAAGCATAAACAGGGAAACTGTAAATATCCCGATGACGGCTTTACCGGCCGCCAGAGCAAAATTTCCCAGCATGGAAAAAAGCGCCGTTATACGCGTGCGCGTGCGAAAATCCCCTAAGCGGTATTCCCGCCAAAGCTTAACGGGATTAAACATGCCGGTCAGACGCTTTCCGCAACCAGACCGTGCGCCTGCCCGCACACCACAGCCAGCTTTTCCTCCGCCGCCTCTCTTTCGGGGATAAGACGTTCGGTTCGTGCCGCAACCAGTCTTTTGTAAATCGGATATGTCGCGGACATGAGAGCGATTCCCGCAAGGCCGAGCAATATTCCTCCGACCAGCAACGGTACGCCGCCAGGATTCAGCAGGCACATACCTGTCTCTTATACACATCTCCG
>USBU01000164.1 GCA_900553005.1 uncultured Eubacteriales bacterium
CGAGATGTAGCTCCGTCTCGTGGGCTCGGAGATGTGTATAAGAGACAGGTTTTTGCGTTTATTTCTCGATAGTAGTTTTTTTTAATGCGTTTTATAGATTTTAAACCTTCATGCTGGAGGATAACCAGGCTAATTTGTTCGTATGGCGAAATAAACTAAAAATGAAAGATTTGAAAAATCGCTTTAAATCTGCGCCGAGGATGACCGGCCGAATACGGTAATCGCCGTAAGCATCTATGATTAAGGGGTGTATAATCTGACGTCAAAGCTTATTCTTATCAGTTCTTTTAGGCTGTCATCGTTTTTCAGTGCGTTTAAAGCGATAAGCTGAACGAGGGCGTTACCTATTGCCGTAGCCTCGACCGGTCCGGCATAAACCTTTATTCCGCAAAAGGACGCTATGCTTTGGCACAAATATTCTGCTTTGCAACCTCCGCCTACGACGTAAATTTCGTCGTAGGTTTTTTTTGTGATTTCGCTTAAAATGCCGATAACCTCCCTGTATTTTACGCAAAGAGATTCGTAAACGCATCTGGCGGTTTCGCCTATGCCGGACGGGGCGGAGCCGTACCTGTCGAGGCAGTAGCGACGTACTTTTTCGGGCATGTCGTCGGGCTTATAAAAAATATCGTCGTCCACGTCTATGATATATTTGTTTTCGCTTATGCATTTGGCGGCTTCAACGATTTCGTTAAAGCTGATTTCTCGCTGTTTTTTCCACTCGCGCCGACACTCGTTGATTATCCAAAGCCCCATTATATTTTTCAGATAACGATTGGTTTTTGCATATCCGGTTTCGTTGGTAAAATTGGCTTCAACGCTTTTTTTGCCGACAATAGGGGCGGGGGTCAGCGTACCGAGGAGCGACCACGTCCCGCACGAAAGATATAACGGCTCTCCGGAAGCCGGGACGGAAAAGATGGCGGAAGCCGTGTCGTGACAGCATACCGCAACCACGGGGACCTGCGGAATACCCAGTTTTTCGCAAAGTTCTTTTTTTATATGGCCGTACCGTTCGCCGCTGTCAATGATTTGAGGAAAAAGCCCGCGCTTAAATCCAAGCTTATCGATTATTGAATAGCTCCAGTCCTTTGTTTTTGCGTCGGTAAGCTGAGTCGTGGAGGCAATTGTTCTTTCCGTCTTGATTTCGCCCGTCAAAATGTAAGCCAGCAGATCGGGTATAAGTAAAAGCTTGTCTGCCTGTTCATATAGGTCAGGCTGATATTTTTTTACATAATACAGCTGAAAAATAGTATTAAACGGCATAATTTGTATTCCGGTTGAGGAATAAAGCTCATTTTTCGGAATAATCGACAGTACTTCGTCAGGCATAGTATCCGTTCTTGAGTCCCGATAATGCACCGGATTGTCCAGTAAAACGCCGTTTTTATTCAGTAATCCGAAATCCACTCCCCACGTGTCGATGCCTATGCTGTCAAAGCCGCCTTTCTCCGAGGCTTTTTTAATACCGGTAAAAAGCGCGTCTGTCAGCGCGGTAAAATCCCATTTCAACGCTCCGTCCTTTATTATGGGGACGTTATCGAAGCGGTGTATCTCTTCGGCGGAAATGTTGCGTCCGTCAAAGGAAAACAAAATGGCTCGGCCGGATGAAGCGCCGTAATCAAAGGCAAGAACTCTGTTCATTACGCGCTCCTTACTCGGAATATTTTTTATAGCCCGGATGCCGGCCGGTAAATTTAAATTTGCGTCTTAGCTCCAGACAGCCCTCGATTTGTTCGCGCGTAAGCTCCTTTTCTCCGCCAAGCTGTCTGGCGACAAGCGAGGTCTTTGCAAACAGCTCCAGACACTCCATGCGATAATATGCGGTGATAAGGTCGGCGCCTACGGAAAGCGCTCCGTGATTCTGCAGCAGCATAACGTCGTGGTCGGGAAGATACTGCGCTACCGCGTCCGGCACCTCCTGGGTGGAGGGAGTCCCGTATTTCGCAATGGGTACGCTTCCGAGCGAAATTATCGCCTCCGGCATCGTATATTTGTCCAAAGGAATATTTGCGATAGCAAATCCCGTCGCGGTCGGAGGATGCGCATGAACAACGGCGCCGACGTCGTCGCGGTCGCGATAGCATCTTAAGTGCATCGGAAGCTCTGATGAAGGGCGGTATTTAACGTTGCCGTCCAGTACTTTTCCGGTTTCGTCCACTTCGATTATCATTTCGGGAGTGAGAAACGATTTGCTGATGCCTGTCGGGGTGGCTAAAAATCTGTTTTCTCCGATTTTGACCGTTATATTGCCGTCGTTAGCGGCTACCCAGCCTAGCTGCCAGACGCGGTAGCCGATTTCGCATATCTGCTTTTTTTGTTCGTCGATTGTCATAAACGTATTCTCCTTAAATTAAATTCTTTTTCTCAGAACTTCGCTTTCGTAGCTCTTTACTTCTTTAAGCCATTCCATACCGGCCGGTACGTTTTTAGTCAGGCAAAGGTAATCCCATACGGCCGACGACGGCAAAGCCTTCGCTTCCTCGCTAAGCGCCAGCCGCAAGCCGTAATCTCCCGCTTTTTCGGCCTCCTTTATCCGTTCGGTTGGCTCAAGCAGCGCGGTAAGCAAGGCTCTGTCCGCGTTTCTGAGGCCTACGGCCCAGGCGAAGATTCTGTTTATGCTGGCGTCGAAGTAGTCGAGACCGATGTGCAGTTTTTTCAGCATATCGGCGCGTTTCGCTTCGGTCATAATTGAATTGAGCGTATCGTCGTATTTGACGACGTGATCGGAATCCCATCTTACGCCGCGGGATATGTGCAGCAGAATATCGTCCGTAAAATCGCACAGAGCGGAAAATTTGTCCGCAATGCTTTCCGTCGGGTGATAGTGTCCGCTGTCCAGGCATATGCCTATGTTGTTTTTTATTGCGTATGCCAGATAGTAGTCGTAGCTGCCCGCGACGAAACATTCGGTGCCTATACCGAACAGTTTGCCTTCCAGCGTATCGACAAGGTATTTTTTATCGTATTTTTTATTAAAAATTCTGTTAAGACTGTCGGTCAGAAGACGGCGGAAGTATAATCTGTCCGCGGGATCGTCCTTCAGTCCGTCCGGTATCCATAGATTGCATACGCAGACTTCGCCAAGCGCCTTTCCCAATCCGTAAGCTATTTCCCTGGAGCTTTGTCCGTGCCTTATCCAAAATTCGCGAACATCCTTTTTCGGACTGGCAAGGCTCATGCCGTTGTCCATCATTTCATGCGCGAAAAACGAGGGATTGTAATCGAGTCCTACCTTATTTTTTCTGGCCCATTCTATCCAGCCCGAAAAAGCGTCTATTTCCAGTTCGTCGCGCCCTTTGTCGGTATTTTCGGCGTAAACGGAATGAAGATTAAGCTTGTGAGAGGAGGGAGAAAGAGAAAAAACCTTTTCAATGTCAGCCCTCAGCTCCGAGGCGTTGCGCGCCGCATAAGGATAATTCCCCGTAACGACGTTTTCGGATTTTACGGTCTTTGCTTCAAAGCCCTTTATGTCGTCGCCCTGCCAGCAATGCAGAGAAATCTTTATTTCGGAAAATTCCTTTACGGCTTTGTCCGCGTCCACGCCGAAGTCCGCGTACAGTTCCTTTGCGTACTCGTAATTTTTAAGTATTGTTTTTTCGTCCATTGCTATCTCCGTATTTGTTTTTTATTGCGCGGCGCCGCCGCGTTCCTTATACATTATAG
>USBU01000165.1 GCA_900553005.1 uncultured Eubacteriales bacterium
CGAGATGTAGCTCCGTCTCGTGGGCTCGGAGATGTGTATAAGAGACAGGCCCTCAAGAATCTTTACGTCGTGCACCACAAAGCAGTTGTCGATAGTAACTGAAGCAACCGCCTTTAGCTTACCCTCATCCTTTTTTACCAGCCTTACACGTACTTCGCTAATGTTCATTTTAAACCCCTTTCAAATGTAGCAAATTATAGGCTCCTACCTACTGGAATACATTTTACTATATAAAATACGGTTTGGCAAGTCTTTTTGCAAAATTTTTTTATTTTTGCCCGTTTTTACATAAAACCGCCGTATTTCATCATACTAACACCGTTATGAAATGCGTTAACTGCGGAAAAGAAATAAACGTTGACGAAGCGCGCCACTGCTCAACCTGCGGAAGCGATTACTGTCCCGAATGCGCGCGGCTGATCGGCTTTTGCAGCTGCTACGGAGATATAGTTCCGTACAACTGAATCCGATCTTAAATCACGAAATGCGGTTTTTAATCGCTTTCCGTTTGTCATTTAAGAGAATCCGTAAGAATAAGATCTATTTTTTCAGATTGACGATAAGCACGTTTATATCTGCAGGCGTCACGCCGCTGATTCTGCCCGCCTGTCCTATGGACAGCGGTTTTATTTTATTGAGTTTTTCGGCCGCCTCAAGCCTTAATCCCTTTATCCGGCTGTAATCCGTATCGGGAGAAAGCTCGGCCGATTCAAGCCGTTTCTGCTCCGCCCGCGCCTTTTCCGCCCGCGCAAGATAGCCCTCGTACTTTACCTCGACGAAAAGCTGCTCTATTACCGACATGTCGGCGTCTTCAAATACGTTGCAATACTTGATAAACAGAGAGGGAGTCACAAGCGGACGTTTTATGACCGAGGCAACGGTATAACCGGTTTTAGGCGGTTCCTCGCCGGCGGCGGCAAACAGATCGCGCAGCGCGGACGGAGAAAGAGTAATATCAAGCTTTTTCCTTGCCTTATCAAGACATTTTTTCTTTTTGCAGAAAGCGCGCCAGCGCCTGTCGGAAACAAGTCCGGCCGCGCGCCCTATCGGCGTAAGCCTTAAATCGGCGTTATCCTGACGGAGCGACAGTCTGAATTCCGCCCTTGACGTCATCATACGGTAAGGCTCGTCTGTGCCGACGGTCACAAGATCGTCAATAAGCACGCCTATATACGAATTGTCCCGCGTAAGAATTACCGGGCTTTGTCGTTTGAAATACCTGGCGCCGTTAATTCCCGCGACAAGCCCCTGGGCGGCAGCCTCCTCGTACCCGCTGGTGCCGTTTATCTGTCCGGCAAAGAACAAGCCCTTAATACGCTTGTGCATGAGCGTGGGAAAAAGCTCCTGCGGATTGATGCAGTCATACTCGATAGCGTAAGCGTCGCGCATGATTTCGGCGTTTTCAAAGCCGCGTATGCTGCGGTACATATCCAGTTGCACAAACGCGGGCAGCGAGGTGGAAAGACCCTGAACATACATTTCCTCCGTCCCGTCACCCTCCGGCTCCAGAAAAAACTGATGGCGCTGCTTATCCGCAAAACGCACGATTTTATCCTCTATAGACGGACAGTATCTTGCGCCCGTACCATGAATAAGCCCCGAATATTTAGGCGACAGGGCAAGATTCTCCCTTATTATTTCATGAGTTTTTTCATTGGTGTATCCGAGATAGCAGCAGCGTTTTTTAGCACCGACCTTTTTAGACAGGGAAGAAAACGAATATATATCTTCCTCCCCCTCCTGCGCCTCCAGCGCCGACAAATCCACCGAAGACCTCTTTACCCTGGCCGGAGTACCGGTCTTAAACCGCCGGACTTCTATGCCCAATGCGCGCAGAGATTCCGAAAGGTAATTTGCGCGGCTAAAGCAAACAGGCCCCTTTTCCTCTATGACGTCGCCCACGATTATTGAAGATTTCAGATAAACTCCGCAGGCAAGCACGACCACGGGAGCGTAATATTCCAGCTTATAGACCGTCCTGACGCCCTTGACTGAACCGTTTTCGACAAGTATTTCCGAAACCTCGGCCTGGCGGAGCGAAAGCCCCGGCTGACGCTCCAGCACGCTTTTCATGTATTCGTGATACTTGTACTTATCAACCTGAGCGCGCAGAGAATGCACCGCCGCCCCTTTCGAGCGATTAAGCATCCTGAGCTGAGTGAGAGTCTTGTCCGCGGCTATGCCCATTTCTCCGCCCAAAGCGTCGATTTCCCTTACAAGGTGTCCCTTGGCCGTCCCGCCTATACTGGGATTGCACGCAAGATATCCCACGTTATCCAGCGTAATTGACATTACCGCCGTCTTCAATCCCATACGCGAAAGAGCAAGCCCCGCCTCAATACCGGCGTGGCCTGCTCCCACAACTATTGCGTCGTAATAAAATTTACAATTCATCTGTTTTTACTGCAGCCTTACTGATTGCGCACGTTAGCCCACTTGACGCTGATTTCCGCGTCCGCGTCTTTAAAGTCGCGCATCGTTCCGCAGCGCGCAAGCGTCTCCGGGGACGGGAACAGCGTATCGATATACATGTCTCTCCATGCCTGGCCGCTCTCCTCTGCATAAGAGGTATCGGAGGTATACTGCTCGTAAAGCTCGTCGTAAGCGGCGGCTACCGGGCTGATTGCTCCGGCATATTCGCTGTTTTTAAGCGCGGTTTCCTTAAGGCAAAGAAATTTAAGAAAATAGTTTGCCGCCTCGGCATTCTTTGCATATTTTGAAATCACAAACGAATCGAGATAAATGTTTCCTCCCTCCTTGGGCACAACATACCACATATTGCGGTTGCCGGAATGCTCCTCTCCGTTATCGTCCTCATAGTCGTTCATGACGTAACCGGCGTCGCAGGACCACATGAGCGCGACCTGAACGTTGGTGCTGCCAGAAGCCATGTCGAACTTGAGGCTCTCGCCGCCCCAAATAGCGGAATAATTTTTCATTTCGTTCAGAACGCCTATAGCGTTGTCTATCGACGCGGCGGAAAAGTCCTCGTACAGGCTTTGAAGTTTGGCCGTATACGCCTCGTTATAATCGGTAAAGCCGGAGGAGAGCGCGCTCAGTTCGTCGCGGTTATACCAGATAGCCGCGGAGGTAACAGCCTCCCTCAAAGAGTCCTTGTTGGCGCTTTTTTTATTGAATTCGTCGGTGAAAATAGACGACCAGCTGTCTATATGCCTGCCTGTCTTTGAATAATCGTACATTATCCCGAAGGTACCGTACATGTAAGGAACGGAATATTCCAGCGTAGGATCCGAGATTTTAGCGCGCTCCACGTACTCGGGTTTTATCAGCTCCTCAACCTTTACAAGGCTGCGGTCAACCTTTTGCACAAGTCCCTTGGCAATAAGCTGCTCCACCGCATAATCGGAAGGAAGCAGAAGATCGTAATCGGCGTGATCGCGCTCTACCGCGGTAAGAATCTCCTCCACCGCGTCGAAAGTAGTGGGCGCGACGACCTCGACGGTTTTACCTGTTTCCTGCTTGTACCATTCTTCAAATTCGCCAAGGATCTCCTCGTCTATATATTCGCCGGGAATATACATTTTAAGCTGAGAAGCCCGATCCGTACAACCGGTCAGCGCGGCAAGCGGAAACGCAAGTATCAGTGCGAATGCAAAAGCCAGTATTTTTTTCATTTTCATATTTCTCCTTTAATTAAAATTT